>NZ_JBLZIO010000006.1:0-152923 GCF_048553315.1 Legionella sp. ST3F1
TACTCACCACTGTTAATCGTTGAAGATGATTTTGTTTGTCAGCACATTTATCTGTCCTTACTCAACGAGTATCAACCTGTTTTGGCAGCGACAGCGGCAGAAGCCCTCGACTGCCTGTCAAAGCAGCCTTTCCATTGCATCCTGCTCGATTTGGGTTTACCGGATAAACCAGGCGAGGAGTTACTGCCTTTGATTCGTCGTAATCCCTTAAATGGCAATACACCGGTGATTGTTATTTCCGCGCATGTGGATGAGGCGTTAGGCCAGCAATGTTTGGCTTTAGGGGCGAACCACATTTATGTAAAACCATTACTTCCTGCGATGTTGCGGCGAATGGTGGAGAGTGCCTTGTTGCATTAATGAAGTTGGGCGATACCGGATGTGACTGCATCCGTTTTTTTGTTAATGAAGAGTGGTGTTCATTATTGTTTTCTATTTATAAAATAAACAATATTTTCAATGAAATTTTATGATGAATAAGGGTTGCTCTGCGTTAAATAACGCCAAAGCCACGGATCGGGGCTTCAATTTAAGGTGGAATTGGACTTTGGGAGGGACTATCGTTATCTACAGCAAATATGTCATTAATCCACTCTCTCTTTATACGCAGATCAGTACATTTACGTAATAAATTAACGACCAATGAACAGGCGTTATCATGTTTAGTAAATAGTGATGCTGCAGCTAACATGTCACTCTCAAGCGAATCGGCACATAGATCATCTATCTCAGCAGTTTTTAATAGTTTACCTTTGGCGCTTTGTTTGGGGATATCCTCGCCGGTAAATATTTCAATGTATAATTGGTAAGGGTTGAGGTTTGGGACTGGTTGGGGTTTTTGAAAATAACTAAAAATGTTAAAAAAGGAATAATAAGACAATTGAGGTGCTGGTACTGGTGGTCTTGCCGCTGTTACCAGAATTATTTTATCGGATCTTTCTAATGCCAGCACGGGTTCTAGAGTGCTATTCGATGTTAATAAGCGGACAATAGATTTTCCTAGAGGCACACCACTATCACCATGAACTTCAACTACACTTCTCATGAATTTACCTCATTTTAAGTTATCGCTTTTTTCTTATAGCTTAAGGCTGATATCCCTAAAACACTTATTCACACACAATAAAATATTGATAAACGACCTATCTGAAGTACTGTGTTGGAAGACGGCTTTTTTGAATCCTGAATTGCGCCATTGCGCCACGATGCTTTTATAACATTGATTAGAAAAGAAGGGGAATAGGACACAACAGGAAATCAAATTTGGCGGAGAGGCAGGGATTCGAACCCTGGGAAGGTCGCCCTTCAACGGTTTTCAAGACCGCCGCTTTCAACCGCTCAGCCACCTCTCCGACAGGGCAGAATAGTATCTTAACAGGTTGCGCTTTGCAAACGATTTTTAACCCATTTTCAATTTGTGTGTCTTTTCCTTTTTACAGTTCGCAAAATCCTTGTAGATGAGTATAATGTGCCACATTTGCAAGGTTGTTGTGATATAGCTTCTTTGATAATAAGTCAGGCGCTTATTAGGTAAGAGAGCTATGTCGTGATGGATTAGAGCACTCATAGTTGACAGGTGTTTTTTTATGAAACAGATTCGAGCGTTATTCCTGATAGGGCTTTTGCTTTCTTTGACTGCTTGTGCCAAGTGGTGGAATAAAGATGATGATGATAACAGTCCTTTCCAGGGGATGACAGCCAAACAGTTGTTTACCGAAGCTCAGCAAGCGATGGCTAAAGAACAATACGAGAGTGCTGCCAAGCGTTTGGAAGCCCTCGAATCCATGTATCCCTTTAGTGATTATGCTGAAAAAGCACAGATGGATTTGATCTATGCCTATTACAAGAAGCAGGATTATCCTTCTGCGGCAGCTACAGCAGAGCGTTTTATCCATCTTTACCCGCGAGCCAAAAATGTGGATTACGCGTATTATATGAAAGCATTGGCGAACTTCCAGCAAACACGAGGTACCTTCGCTAACTTCCTGCCATTGGATGAATCCTGGCGGGATCCTGGTACACAAAGCCAGGCTTATGCCGATTTTGCTATTTTGATCGAAAAATTCCCAAATAGCCGCTATAAGGCAAATGCTTTGCAGCGTATGATTTATTTACGCAATATGTTTGCGCAGCGGGAATTAAATACTTCACGTTACTATTACGATCGGAAAATGTATGTAGCAGCCGCGGAGCGTGCCAGCTACTTAGTGAAAAACTATCCCCAGGCACCGAGTGTGCAACAAGCCTTGGTTCTGGTTTATTATTCCAATAAAGCGTTAGGTCTGAAAAAAGCGGCTGATGATGCGCTGGCTGTTTATCAGTCTACTTATCACAAACAAATGCCGGAAACTGTTGTATAGGTTTATAACGTCGTGAGCAAATTAGGGTATCGCTATTGTTTGTTTTTTATACTTTATTTGCTCATTCTTTCAGCCCATGCTTTAACGATGGAAGATGCTCGCTTGTTGCAGAAGGAGTATCAGCAATATCAAGCCTGGGTGTTGGGGCGTAATTATTTTTTTGGTACCACCGTCAAACAAGACCGCATCAAGGCACTTGCCTGGCAATTGGTGTATGTGGAGCAATTGCCAGCGTCCTATCCTGAAAAAGAAAAACTGCTCAGTGTCTACAGTCAGGGATTATCGGTTGGGCAGAAAGAAGAAGCCAAAAAACTCTCCGCTTTGTTGAGGAAGCAATATGATTTGCTACCGCCTTTTAACGAAGACGAATTGTATCGTGTGTATATCCTCCATGAGGAAAAGATTTCCTGGCGTACGTTGCAGCTGGTGTTGCCGCCTGAGAAAGTATGGAACAATTTTAATGCTTGGTTGGATTGGCTGGCAAAGACCGCTAACCCTGCGCTAGCAGCAACGCTTGAACGGCGTATGCGCGATTTAATCGCTGCCAGGCAATTCCCCATTGTCTATGGCCAGGTTATCGTCAAGGGGCCTGAGCCATTGCCGCTGGTTAATTCAGAACTGGAAATTCTGCCGGGTGGTTTTTTTATCGGTCATCCCGATAGAACGACGATTTCTTTTGCTTTGCCCGGTTATAAGTCTGCGAGCTTTGGCATCAATCCCCGTTATGAAGTACAGGCTATTCCACCCATTGTTTTAGACGCGGAGGGGGGGACTAAACCAACTGGCGTCGTGGGGCGGGTTTTACCCTGGGGTGGTGTTGATCGGTCGAATATGTTGTTACAAAGGGTCGTTGGAGAGGGTAAAGCGAGCGAGGATCCCTGGTTCAGGCAGGCGATACCTTTAACGGTCACGAATGGTGGTGAATTTTATACCACTGGTCTAAGCCCGGGACGCTACCAGCTTTTTATCAATACAGCTGGGTTAAGCACTTCAAAGCAATTTACTGTGCGTGATGGTGAAATCCGGGGCTTGTCCTTGATTGATTTACGCCAGAAAGTGGCCCATTAAGCTGGGCTACCTTCGAGTTCTACTGCGGGACTAGTCGTTTTTGTTTGATCGCTTGTTGCATTGAGTCCCGCCAGCAAATCATTAGTCAGATTACGTAACTCTCCGCCGAGCAGGGTAAGGGCTGCATCGCGCTGTAGGTATTCTTCTTCCAGTTCCTGGATTTCGTTAAATTCATCGATAAGGTAATCAAGGCTTTTGAGGCGTTTGAAGGTTAAATCCTGAGTCAGAGTAAATTGAATGCGCTCATTCCATACCAGAGAAATTTCAGCAACACCTAATCCTTGCGCCAAAAGTGTCAAAATTTCTTCTGCAGGTAATTCATAGCCTTTGCAATTGACTCGTTTCTTTTCATTATCAAGGGAAAACAAGAGACAATCAGAGGCTAATTGAAATGAAGGAGGAAGAAGCTCTGGATTACTAAGCCATTGAGCGAAACGTAAGGCTAAATTTTCATTGAGGGCCAAGGGCTCAAGGTGAAGGCCGGGTAGTGATTTTCGTAATAAAGCAGTCAATTGTGAGGCTTGATTGTTGCTTGAGGAATTAATAATCAATCGATTAGACACGGTATCCAGCATGGCAAATAATCTTTTTTGGACGCAGAATGATTTCGGTAGTAATTCAAATTCCAAATCTTCGGCAAGTTGTGCTTTCTCAGCTCTTTTTATAGTACGGCCTTGCTGTGTTTCGATCGTTTGAATGCGCTCATCTAACATGCGCTTAATGACTCCTCGCGGTAGAATACGCTCTTCTTTACCTAAGCAAATCAAGGAGCAACCAGCTACTTCTTGCACCAGTTCATCGGCGTATGCTGGTAGCCAGCCATAAATGAAGCGTGCATGGGGAGGACAGGGTTTAAGGATTTCCTCGGCCATAGCAGTCATTAAGTCAGGCTGTTCTTTGAATTCGTAGTGATAAATAAGTGCGTTGTTAAACCACATGATACATCCTCGATTAGCAAAAAAGGGATGCTAACATGTTTCCAAATTGTCTGCGATTACTTAAGGCTTATAAAATTAAATTGCTTTGGATTTATGACCTGGGAGAGGGGGGGAACTCACGATCTGTCAGTATCGAAGTTTTCCATTCCCCCCGCAGGGTGGGACCCTATAATGGCTAATAATCAGTTTGACTTGCTATTCACTAGGGCGAATTCGGTGAAGTTGGGGCAGGAGAGTATTTCTCTTGGGGATGTTGTATCGTTTCCTTCCGCTTTTGCGCCAACACGGCATTGACTTTCCTTAGTTCATTGGTGAGGGCAGTCACTTCTTGCTGGATCTTTTCTAATTTCTTTTCACTTGCATTGATGGCAAGAACGAATGTTGTAATTTGAGCACTTAGTTCTGGCGGGTTGTGGCTTTCCTGGTGTGAACGCAGAGTAGCAATTTCCTGGCGATAGTCAGCAAGGTTTCTTTCTTCTTGTGCTTCCCGCATTCCCAGTTGCACAAACTCAGGTTCATAACTGCGATTTAATTCTTCAAGCTCTTCAAGAGTCATTTGGTATAAGGTTTTATAGAGTTGGAGAGGCGGTAGTTGTGGAAAAAAGCGCATGATGTTCTCTCTGTAGTAATTGATTGAGCGATTATATTTCAAGCTGATTTTCATATAAAGGATATGACTTTAGTATTCACAGAGGGTGTTGATTTTTTACAATAATGCCTGTCAGCGTAGAATAGGCTGACCAGGCAAGGTGAGGCGTACGGTATTAGCTACGTAAAGCAGGTGAACAGGAGGAAGAGACTTCCAGATGATCTGTCTCAGCTTTTTTGCGTTTTATAGCGAGGACTGAATTGACGATGATTAATTCATCGATAGAAGCTTTTTTTTCTTCTATTAAGTCAATTAGTTGCGTTTCGTTGTTTTTAATTCGTTCTTTAATCTTTTTAATTTCAATTGATACCTTTCCTTGCTGGCTATCAGCAACAAAAAAAACGCCAAAAAAACCAAGCTGTAAATAACGTTCAGCACCATTGCCGGGAAGACTGGCTAATGCTTCTTTTCTTTTTTCTGCCTCGGCTATACTTTGGCGTTCAAGTGCATCATAGCGGTCTTGCAAAGCAACCAGTTGCTCCTGATCGGCCTCGATACCTTGCTCTGTTGTCTCTATTTTTTCTTCCAGTTTCTCAAAGTGGGGGCCATAGCTGCGATTCAATGCCTCAAGTCTTTCGAGGGGCATATCATTTAAGAATTCAAGCAATTCGTCAGGTTTTTTTTCGGGGTAAAAAGGCATTAATTTCTCTTAAAAGGTCATTAAGGGTGAAAATGATATAGTTGGTTAATAGCAACAGCAAGAAATTTTTACCAGTAAGCGTTAAACGCGAGCACGTAGGAGATAAAATCAACAGTTTCGCGCCCAGCTACGGTAAACCATGGGCCAGCAATGATGCCTACATTGGAAGAAAAATTATATTCTATAGCGGGTGCCAGGGTGATTTTATCAACAGCCCCATGGCCTATCGTGCCGGGCTTTCCCATCGCATCATTGCCTATAATGCCTCTAAATCGAGTTTTTTGCCGATTGGCAATATAAGTTTCCATCACTGCAACCCAGTTTTGGGTTAGGGTTAATTCTGCGGCCGCATCCAAACTCACCAGATCGCCAGGTCGAATGTTGCCATCCGTGTCAGGCGTCCCGCCATAG
The DNA here is from genome assembly GCF_048553315.1 of Legionella sp. ST3F1. NCBI lineage: Bacteria > Pseudomonadati > Pseudomonadota > Gammaproteobacteria > Legionellales > Legionellaceae > Legionella > Legionella sp. ST3F1. The sequence goes on from NZ_JBLZIO010000006.1 coordinate 6,067, forward strand.
CTACTTAAACCTTGAATGGATACAGGACTGGCATAAACGTAGGCTAGACTTAAACGCGAACGAAAATAATGAACGTCCGTTAGGTGCAAGAGATGTTGAAAATTAAGGGAAAAAACGGTTTGGTAACTACCTAAACCGGTTGCATCAACGCCATTACTGGTTGGATCCAGCTTTTTATAATTTCCTGTGGGGATAATTTCTTGCACCAAAAGGCGCAGATCAGGGCGCCAGAGTTTATCTTTTTGTTCTATTAATTGTAAGCCCATACCGGCAGAGGTATCACCGATACCAGTCGAATTGGCACCTGACAAACGGTTATAGACATAAGGCAGACCAAATTGCACATCCATTCGATCGGTTATGCCATGGGTAAATATCGGGTTTAAAACCTGACTTTGGCCGGTTGGTACATGAATTAATTTCCAATGACGACTATAAATGCCATCATTGATAGTATCGAAACCGTAAATTTCAAGGTTAGTATGGCCATTAGGCACCGTATGCCCAGCGGGAGCTAATAAAGGACCAGTAAACCAAGGTCCTGCAGCAGAAACTTGGGCATGGGAGAATAGAAGGGCAAGCGTGCATACTGTAAAAAATCCGCGCATAAAGTCCTCTACCTTGCGATACCACAACACAGTAGTGTAGATTAGCCGACTTTTAGTGTTTCGGAAATAGCCATGAAACCTGCAGTTTATCTTCATAAAACTAAACAAAATGCGTTGTTACGCGGTCACCCCTGGGTTTTTCCCAAGGCAATCAGTAAAACAACGGGCAAATTGGTGACGGGTGATTTAGTGGATGTCTTTAGTGAGGAAAAGGAGTTCCTGGCAACGGGTGTTTATAATGAACATTCCCTTTATCGCGTCCGTGTTCTTGCGCAAGCCGGAGAAATGAGTGATAACAATTCATTGGCAGCGATTGTCTTGCTGCGCTTAAAGCAAGCTTTAACCATTCGGGAAAGCCTTAATTTACCTAACGAAATGACAACAGCTTACCGCTTGTTTAATAGCGAGGCCGATGGTTTGTCTGGGTTGACCATCGACCGTTTTAATCAGGTTTGTGTAGTAGCCAGTTCAGCTTATTGGGTCGAGGCAAATAAGGAAATGATTAAACAGGCCCTGGGTGAACTTTTACCCAAGGATAACCTTGTTTGGCTGGCGCAAAAAAAGCCCTTGGCCCAAGATGGTTGGAAAAAAGAAACGGAAGAACCGGCCGCAGAGACTGCGCAAGTGCTTGAAGGCGGTGTCATTTATCAGGTTGATTTTTCCCAGGCACAAAAGACAGGCCTTTTTCTTGATCAGCGTGAAAATCATCAGCGTATTGCAGCGTTGGCGAAAGGCAAGAAAGTATTGGATCTTTATTCCTATACAGGCGGGTTCGCCTTACATGCGGCGAAAGCGGGAGCTAGTAAAGTAACGGCTGTCGATAGTTCTGCACAAGCGATTCTCCAAGCGAAACAAAACGCAGCATTGAATAATCTTGATACGATTGAATTCATTGAAGCGGATGCGCGTGATTATTTAACCCATGCGGGGGACTATGATTTGGTCATCCTGGATCCACCCAAATTGGTTCCTTCGCAGCAACATTTACAGCGTGCGAAAAACTATTATCGCTTTTTGCACCGAGAAGTATTCAAAGCCATGCGCTCTGGCGCTTTGCTGATGACCTGTAACTGTTCATCGGCCTTATCCACCCAGGAATTTTCTTCCTTGGTGAGTAGTCAAGCTGCGGCAGTAGGAAAACAAGCGCGTATCGTTGGCATTTTGGGGCCATCGAGTTGTCATCCTACCTTGGCAGCTTTTCCAGAAGGAAATTATTTAACGGCGGTTTTGTTGGCCGTAGTCTGATATCTTCAGGCACTTGCGTAACGTCAAGGCGAAAAAAGTTTTTAATGAGGAAATCCAGATACGACTAAATGACCGAATTAAAATTTTTTTCAACGAAGAGATCAATGTTTTTCGTGTCCTGTATGGCGAGTTTGTAAACATTGTAATACGTCATAAAAACTAAGTTCACAGGCTTGCAGCAGGACTAATAAGTGAAACAATAAATCCGCTGTTTCGTTCATCAGTTCATCCCGATGATTACTCATTGCCGCAATAACGGTTTCAACCGCTTCTTCACCTACTTTTTGTGCACAGCGAGAAATACCTGTTGCCAATAATTGGGAGGTATAACTGCTAGTTTCTTTCTTGCCTGCGCGGTCTTGAATCAGGTGAATCAAGTTAGCTAAAAAACTCAGCAGGGCTGGTGTGGCTGGTTGAAAACAGGTAGCGAAACCTAAATGACAGGCTGGGCCTGCAGGGAGTACCTGCACCAATAAACTGTCGCCATCACAATCCCTGGCAATGGATTGCATGATCATGGTGTTGCCTGAGGTTTCACCTTTACGCCACAAGCGTTGTTTGCTGCGGCTATAAAAAGTGACTTGTTGGGTGTCCAGGGTGATTTGTAAGGATTCCTGATTCATGTAACCCAGCATGAGGACCTCAGCCGTTTGGCTATTTTGAATAACGGCGGGAATAAGGCCATTCATTTTGTGCCAATTCAGATCCCCGATTTTAAAACTGTTCATAATCTTACCTCAATGTGATTGGCAGCCAGTTGTTGCTTGACGTCAGTGATACTTAAAATGTTATCGTGAAAAACACTGGCAGCCAGCGCTCCGGCAACCTCTGTGCGCAGAAAAACGTTCACGAAATCAGCTGCTTTTCCGGCGCCACCTGACGCAATTAATGGCACTTTGCTTAACTGACGAATTTGCGCCAATTGCTTCAGATCATAGCCTTCACGCACGCCATCGGCTTGCATGCAATTCAAGACAATTTCACCGGCACCGCGCTCTTGGACTTCCTGAACCCAGTCGCTTGTTTTGCGTCTTGAATTTTTACTTTTACTTTCATCGCCCGTGTATTGATAGACATAAAAATCATCCTCTACCCATTGACTGTCAATACCGATCACAACGCATTGACTGCCAAACTCACTGCTTAACTGATTGATTAAGGAGGGATTTTCCAAGGCTGGACTGTTGATTGACAGTTTATCCGCCCCGGCATGTAAAATAGCTTTCGCTGTTTCCAGGTTGCGGATTCCGCCTGCCACAGTAAAAGGAATATTGATTGTTGCTGCAATTTGGTTAACCCAGTTGGGACACACACTACGTCGATCACTACTTGCTGTAATATCATAAAAAACCAGTTCATCAGCACCTTGTCTGGAGTAGCGGGTAGCCAGGGGTAAAATATCACCAATAACCCGATGATTACGAAATTTAACCCCTTTCACAACTTTATTATCATGAACATCGAGACAGGGAATAATACGTTTACTTAACATTTTTTTGCCTCGCTAAATAAGCTGCAAGTTCAAAATCACTTTCATAAAGCATGCGTCCGAGGATGGCTGCTGTTACGCCAAGGGAAGATAAAAGAGCGAGATCATCCACATGGCGAATGCCACCGGATGCCTGCCAGTGGAGGGTTGGAAAGCGGTTAATAGCCTCGGAATAGAGCATAAAATTAGGGCCATTCATCATCCCATCACAAGCAATATCGGTACATAAGATTGTTTTAATACCCAATTTTTGGTAGTGATTGACCACGTCCCACAAGTTATCATCGGTCGTCGTTTGCCAGCCATGAATCGCTGGCTTTGGCATCCCTTTGTCGGTGTGAACATCTAAGGCCAAAACAAGTTTATGCGCACCTAGCTGGTTGATAATTTCTGCTGTAAGTTCGGGATTGGTGATGGCGATACTTCCTAAAACAAGCTTATTGATCCCTGCATTAATACAAGCGGTTGCACTTTCAAGGCTGCGAATTCCGCCGCCAACCTGCACAGTTAGGGTCGGTGTTTGCATGCTTTTTATGAGTTTCAATTGCTGGATGTTGCCTGTTTTGGCACCATCCAGATCAACGATATGCAAATGAGCTGCACCTTGCAGGGCATAGTGTTGTGCCAGTGAGACGGGAGAATAGTCGTAAATCGACACGTCTTCAAATTGTCCTTGGCGTAAGCGTACACAACGGCCTTGTTGTAAATCAATCGCAGGAATAATTAGCATGGTTCCTCCAACTGTAAAAAATTGTTGAGTAGTTTCAGTCCGGTGTCGGCTGATTTTTCCGGATGAAATTGCATCCCGTAAATATTTCTATACTGCACAATGGCTGTAAAATCTCGGCTGTATTGGCAACGAGCCAAGGCATACTCATCACTCAGCAACGCATAACTATGGACAAAATAGACATAATCGTCAGGGGCCAATCCTTTTGCCAGCGGCGTGGTTTTCGTCCAGTGCAATTTGTTCCATCCCATGTGGGGGATAGGATGTTCCTTTGTTGGCAATAAACGTTTGATGGCACCAGGAAGCAAGTTTAAACAGGGCACATCGCCTTCTTCACTATGCGCAAACAGTAATTGCATGCCAAGGCAAATACCTAATAAAGGCTGGGTTAGCTGCTGTAAGACTTCAATTAATTGATAGTCATGCAAGGCACGCATGGCGCTTGCTGCTGCACCCACACCAGGTAAAATGACGTGACTTGCCTGGATGAGATCTTCTGCCTGGTGGGTTAATTGATAGTGATAGCCTAAGTGTTTAATCGCATTCGTTAATGAGCTTAGGTTATTACCAGTAATATCAATCACAGCAATCATAAAACCCCCTTGGTGGAAGGCAAGTTATTATCACATCGCAAACAGGCCTGGCGCAGCGCCCGGCCCAGTCCTTTGAAGCAGGCTTCTATCATGTGATGATGGTTTTGCCCCGTCACTTTGATGTGCAAAGTAGCGCCTAAGCTGCTGGCCAGTGAGTGGAAAAAATGCGGTACCATTTCAGTAGCCATGCCACCAACAAATTCACGTGTAAATTCACCTTCAAAAACACAATAGCTACGGCCGCAAAGATCCAAAGCAATGGTAACCAGTGCTTCATCCATCGGCAGGGTAAAGCCATAGCGGCCAATACCCCATTTATCTCCTAAAGCCTGCTTAAGTGCTTCGCCCAAGGCGATAGCGGTATCTTCAATTAAATGATGCTCATCGACTTCAATATCGCCTTCCGCGTGTACTTGCAAACCAAAACCACCGTGCTTGGCAATTTGTTCCAGCATATGACTGAAAAAACCAATCGGAGTTTGGATCTTGTTTTCTAGCCCGGCATCCAGATTGACTCGCAATTCAATCGCTGTTTCTTTGGTTTGGCGTTGAATGGCTGCTGTTCTTTCCTGTTGTAAAATGGTCTGTACAACAGCTTTCCAACCGTGGTTTATCTGAATTGGTAAAAAGGAAATCCCCAGATTTTGAGCTAACTCTTTATCAGTTTGGCGATCGCCAATGACCCAAGATTGCTTTCGATCGATCGCATTTTGTTGTAAGAAGGTATCCAGTAAGCCCGTTTTCGGTTTGCGGCAATTGCACTGATCACTGTCTCTGTGAGGGCAGATAAACACGTCGCTAAAATAAATACCTTGTGTAGTGAATAACGAGAGAATGAAATCATGACAGCGTTGAAAAGATTGCTGCGGAAAACGGTCAGTTCCCAAACCATCCTGATTACTAACCATAACCAGACGATAGCCAGCCTGTTGTAAAGAGAGCAGGGCGAAGATAACATCAGCACACAAGCGAATCTTGTCTAAGGCATCCACCTGGAAATCGTCAGGCTCTTCAACCAGAGTACCATCTCGATCAATAAAGAGAATTTTTTGCATTGTTATTCTCCCTTAAATGTGTTCAATGCCATTAACAGGCGTTGATTCTGGGATTCATCGCCTACACTAATACGTAAGTAGTTTTGGAGCAGAGGAGAGCCAGCAAAATGACGGACCGCAATGTCCTGTTCAGCAAACCAGGTAACCAGACGGGATGCGTAGGTGCTGCGTACCAATATGAAATTGGTACGGCTTGGGTAGACAATATCTATCCAGGGTGATTGTTGCAATTCAGCCATTAATTGGGTACGAGCATTAAGTATTTGCTGTACATTCTCAGCGAACCACTGTTGATCAGTTAACGCTTTGTTAGCCAAGGCAAGCACCACACTGGATAAGGTATAAGGGGGCATAATATTTTTCAAGGCCTGGATAACCTGGGGTTGGGCAATCACAGTCCCCAGGCGTAATCCTGCCAGGCCATAGGCTTTTGATAGCGTACGCAGCACGATCAAATTATCAACAGAAGCAAGCAAACTTGCAGCACTGGGATATTGAGCGAAATCAATATAGGCTTCATCAACAACCACCACCGCTTTATCTTTGAAGTGTTTACAGAGGTGTGAGACAGCGTCTAAATCCAACAAATTCGCTGTTGGGTTATTGGGCTGGCAGAGCATAATAATTTTGCAATCGGGTTTCCAGAGGGATAGTAGTTTTTGGATATCCAGACTAAAGCTGTTCTCTGCATCCAATGGACAATTAATTATATCAGCCTGCTGTAGACGGGCATAAAAAGCGTACATGGGAAAAGTAGGCGGACATTGCAAAATACTGTCTATTCCGGCACGTAGGAATAAACGCATTACCAGCTCAATCCCATCATCGCTGCCACGAGTCAAGACCATTTGCTCACTACGGATTTGATAGTGTTCAGCGAGTTGTTCCAGCACCAATTGTTGCTGTCGAAAATCCGGATAATGATTTACAGGAATATCCATAAACGGTATTGGTGATTCGGGTGATTCATTGGCATGTAAGCGGCAATTCAACTCATCACCATTGGGGGCGTAAGCTTTCATAGTGACCAGATCAGGACGAATTAAATTTAAGACTGACATATCAAGACTCCAGGGTGTTTAACCGTAATTCAATGGCTTTGGCATGGGCGTCCAAGCCTTCAATGTGTGCAAGCGTTTGTGCGGCTTCCCCCAAGGTCCTCAGTCCTTCAGCTGTAATGGACTGTACGCTTAGCGTTTTTAGGAAATCGATGGTACTAAGGCCGCTGTGATTTCTGGCATAACCATTGGTTGGTAAAACATGGTTAGATCCACTTAGGTAATCGCCCATCGTTTCCGCAGCCCACGGACCGAGAAAAATAGTCCCTGCAGCGCTAATCTCTGGTACCCAATTAACAGCGTCAATACGATTAATAATTAAATGCTCGGGTGCATAGCGATTAATGATATCCAGTTGTTCGCTCCGTTCGTCGCACACGAGAATAATGCTATGTTGTAAAGCCTGCTTAATGATGGCCTGTCTTGATAAGGCAGCTAGTTGCTGGCTAATTGATTGATTGACTTTAGCAGCAAAATCCTCACTTTCACAGAGTAAAATCACCTGCGAATCAATACCATGTTCAGCCTGTGCCAATAAATCGGCGGCGACGAAATCAGGATTAGCCTGATCATCGGCCGTGATCATCACCTCGGAGGGACCCGCAGGCATATCAATTGCGACACCGTAGGGATCGGCTGCCACTTGCGCTTTTGCTTCGGTTACATAGCTATTACCTGGACCAAACAATTTATCCATTTTGGCAATTGATTCGGTGCCATAAGCCATCGCTGCAATCGCATGGGCACCGCCAATTTGATAAATCGTGTCAATATCACAGAGACGTGCCGCCACTAAAAGGTGCGGATCAATTTCTCCGCGTGCATTGGGTGGTGTACACAAGATTTTGATTGGGCAACCTGCAATTTTGGCTGGAATTGCTTGCATAAGTAAGGAAGAAACCAGTGGCGTACTATTTCCACCAGGTACATATAAACCAACTTTATTGATGGGTCTGTGAGTACGGGCAATCGAGATCCCTTTTGCGGTGACCACTTGTCTTGCTTGCGGCATCACTGCCTGGTGGTAAGTAGTAATAGTCTGTATCGCAGCAGTGAGAGCTTGTAATGCCTGTGCGCTAATTTCTGCTGTCTCGATAGTGTGAATTGCAACCTGCAAGCTGCTTAATTCGACTCGATCAAATTCACGTGTAAAAGCAAATAAAGCGTCATCCCCTCGTTGTTGTACTGTAGCAATAATGTCTTCGACCTTTTTGCGGCAGTAATTATTGATTCGTGGTCTTGTTAGTTGTTGTTGTTTTTCTTTCAGGGATAAATTTTGCCAATTATTGATAGTTAACATCGGAGTCACTCCAGCATTTTTTCAATGGGTAGTACCAAGATTGAGCTGGCACCCAGGGATTGAATTGTTTCCAAGGTATTCCAGAAAATACCTTCACTGGAAACGACGTGGACAGCTACTTTCTCTGGATTAGCCGGCAAGGGCATAATGGTCGGTGATTCCGCACCGGGTAGCTGCTCACAGATACGCTCCAGGGCCATTTTGGGTGCATGAAAAAGAATGTATTTTCGTTCACTCGCTTGTTGGACAGCCTGGATCCGTCTTTGCAACATGGCAAATAAATCGTGGAACGAAGGATCCATAATGTGCTCGGCTTGAATAAAAACAGCCTGGCTATGCAGCACGATTTCAACTTCAACTAATTTGTTATCTTCCAGGGTTTGACCGGAGGAGACCAAGTCACAAATGACATCGGCCATTCCCATACGGGGGGCTACTTCAACTGAACCTGACAAAACAAGACTTTCGGCACAGATTTGTTCTTTCGCTAAATATTGTGCTAACAGCAGGGGATAACTGGTAGCAATACGTTTACCATCCAAACTGCCTGGACCACGATAGTCAAACGTTTCGGGTACTGCAATGGATAAACGGCAACGGCAATTTCCTAAGGTTAAAATGGTTTGATAGGATTTAGTTGTTGCACTCAGAGCGGCTTCCAGCAAGACATTCTCGCCAACAATGCCGCCATCACAGAGGCCATCAAAAATGAGGGTTGGGATATCATCATCACGAACAAAAAGCAGATCAATGGGAAAGTTATCAACGTGGGCAAGGAGACCACTCTCTTTAATACGAAATTTCAAACCACACTTCTGCAACAAACTTAGGGATTCTTGCGCCAAGCGCCCTTTTTTCTGCAAGGCTATACGTAAACGTTTTTTCACGACTGCTCCAAGCGTTCAGCAATTAAGGAATAGCCGCCGCTACCAAAACTCAGGCAACGGGCGACACGAGTTATCGTTGTGACACTGACTCCTGTCTGCTCATGAATGCTGCGGTAGGGGATCCCTTGCTGCAACATAGGAACAACTTCCCAGCGATCCACCATGGCTTCAAGTTCAGCGGGTGTGCATAAATCCGTAAAGAAGGCCAAGGCTTCATCCGCATTGTTTAGCAGACTAATCGCATGCATGAGTTGATGGGTAGCATGTTGTTTGTTGCTATGATGTGCTTTCATGATAATGTATTAACGTAATATAACATTGTTACATTGTATTGATTCCACTCTACGCTGTCAAATAAATTTGACAGCGCTCTGGGTTTGCGTTGAGATGTTGTTTTTCTGTGGGAGAAAGGAATGCTGTTAGAGAAAGAAACGTCCTGTGTTGTATTGATTGATGTGCAAGAAAAATTAACCCCCTTTGTCCAGGAAGCAGATGCCTTGGTAGCGAGATGCCAATGGGTCATCCACCTGGCGAAAGAATTGGGGATACCTTTGTTAGTGAGTGAGCAATACCCTAGTGGCTTGGGTGACACTGTCGAGCCATTACATTCCCTGATTGCGCAAGGTGAATGTTTTGAAAAAGTACACTTTTCCTGTTTTCGACAACCCGCCTTTAAGCAGAGCTTAAAAGCGCTCAATAAAAAGCAACTTGTTTTAATCGGTATCGAAGCCCATGTGTGCGTTTTACAATCAGCAATGGAGATGAAGACAGCGGGTTACGAAGTCTATCTCGTAGTCGATGCGGTAAGCAGCAGAAGTCAACTTGATTATAGTTATGGCCTTAGACGTATGGAGCAAGCTGGTATTCATTTAGTGACTTCAGAAATGGTATTTTTTGAATGGGTTGGCCAGGCTGGTACACCGCAATTCAAAGCATTAAGCAAAGCCTATTTACAACAAAAGGATAAACAATGAATTTAGATAATCAAATCGCTGTTATTACCGGTGGTGCTTCAGGAATGGGCAACGCCTGTGCGCAAGCATTAACTGCACGTGGGGTAAGGGTTGTTATCTGGGATAAACAGATAGCGGCTAGTACTGCCAAAGAATTTGCTTTTGCTGTGACTTGTGATGTGAGTTCTGCCGACGAAATTGAGCAGGCACTGCAAAAAACGATTGTACAAATCGGTGTACCAAGAATTTGCATCAATTGTGCTGGGATAGCACCTGCTAAACGGATGGTAGGTAAAGAAGGTGCGATGCCTTTAGCTGCTTTTAAGCAGGTTATTGATATTAATCTGGTAGGAACCTTCAATGTCATGCGAGTAGCAGCTACTGCGATGGCCACGTTGGAACTTGAACCGGGTTCACAAGAGCGGGGGGTCATTATTAATACGGCCTCTATTGCTGCTTTTGAAGGGCAAATTGGCCAGACTGCTTATAGTGCTTCCAAAGGCGGCGTTGTCGCGATGACCTTGCCTGCGGCGCGAGAACTGGCGCAACATGCCATTCGCGTGAATACGATAGCCCCCGGTTTAATTGCGACACCAATGCTACTCAACATGCCGCAGGAAGTACAAGACAGCTTGGCCGCTACGGTAACGTTCCCTAAACGGTTAGGCAAGCCAGAGGAATTTGCAGCACTTGTGCTACATATTATTGAAAATAGTTTTATCAATGGCGAGGTAATTCGTTTTGATGGTGCTTTACGTATGCAAGCCCGTTAAGCGATTAAGTTTGTCAAAGCCTCTTGCGAGATCACTTCGGTGTCAGCTGCTATAAAAAATCCAATTAAAATTTGTTCTCAGTTGCTGTTAGGGCGATGAGGAGAGATGAGCATAGGCGAATGTAGCATTGCTAAGTACGCAGGGTTTTATGATGACGTAATCTGTTTTTGGCAAGAGAAAGCCAGTAAGCCTCTTAGAGGCTTACTGAAGTCGATTAGCCTGGTCTTTGGCCTTAGGAATTGCTGGCAAAGGGGTGGTTACTTTCAGTTATTCCATTTGCGGTATCGGTCTGCCTGCCAACGCTTTGGAGAAGCGGGGCAAACATATTAAAGATAGTGTTTACGTTGCTAATCCCTGGCAAGCCTTCTTCTTGAACTCCTTCATCATCGACTTCAGAAGTAGGGTTGAAGTCACTCGAAATTAAAGAAGTTAGTTGGCTCAACGCTTTCAAAGAATCCGTAATTTTATTAAGTTGGTTAGAGAGCGTGGTCAAACTTTGAAGCCCAACATCCAAATTTTTTATTTCCTCTATGTCTTTTACGGCATATTTATTTTCCATTTCTGCTATTTCGTCGAGTAATAGCCTCTGTTCATTTAACATTCGACTATAGCTGGAGGGAGCCCTGCCTGATTTGAGAGGAAAACCGCGAATCTTTTTTTGTAATTCAGCTAATTCCGATTGTTTTGCAATCAGTACTAAAGAATGCTGAAGAAATTCCATGGTCAACTGTTTCAATTCCTCAAAGTTATCAAACTTAACTCCGAAATACTCTAAGGCTTTATCGATATTGGTTAAGTTTTGTGAACCTGCTTTGGCAAATGCCATGCGTTGCTTATAGTCTAACTTCTTGTGGAAGGCATTTGCTGCGGTTTGCACTTTTTTTTGTAAAGCGATCACGTCTTTATCTTGACGAACTCTTTCCATAACGTCTGTATCATGTTTATCCGTAAAAGCATCCAATTGACTTTTTAACCTCCTTTCGCCGGAGTTAGTGGGAAGTACTACACGTCGGAGTCTTTCGATGTTGGTTTGGTAGTATTCGATTGCTTTTTCAATAGAGGCGTCTGTGCTGGAAGAGGGGTGCTCCGCTAAATAGCGTTTAAGGGTTGATATTAATTGCTTATAGAAAGCAATTGACTCTATCGTTTTGTCGCGATTGGCAGTGAGCGCTTTTTTAAGTGGGTGGTTTTCTGTTGATAAGATAGTATGAGCAATTGGCAAACCGCTCTCATCGCTTCCAAAAAGGGAAGCACCATGCCTTATCAATACCGATAAACAATCAGCGATTGGATTTTCCCTGATATCACAGCTTAGACAGTAATGAACGGCAGAAGGATAAACGATCCCTTTGACAGTAACTTCCTGGTTATTAATATTAACGTCACCATGTTGCAAAATAAAATCTAATAACCGATGATTTCTGGTCAGTAATGCCATCTCCAGGTAATTTTCTAAAAGATAATAAAAAGAAGGCATTTGCTCCGCTACTTTAAATTCACCTTTTATTACGAGTCGCGCAAATAATTTTTGTCCTTCGTTCTGCACTTGTTGCTGTATATTTTTTAATTTGGTTAATGAGTTCAGAGAGACAAGGGTTTCGCTATCCTCTAATGTTAAAGAGAGTTCATTAATTCTTGCCAATAAATCAGCAAGTTGAGTGGCGTAGATCTCATCACTCTCTTTAGCCAGCTTGTTAAATTCTGTAGCAATCCGCTGAACTTTTTTATCAAAGGGAGAGGGTTTAACTTTCACTCGTTCCTTCTTGGCATTTCCTTGTTTACTCGGGGTGGATGGTTTTACTCCGCCAGAATGGCTCACTGTTTCTTTGCTGGTTTTTTCACCCACTACAAGAGATGAAGAGTGTGTTTCTGTGGCGGTCTCCAAGAGTTTATATCGCTCTGTAACCGCCGTGATCATGCGCTGTGTATATCGATAAACATTTTGATAATGATCATGCTTGACTAATCGTGCCAAGCGTTTTGCTATTTCAGCACCTTCCCTTAGTGTAGCCAGATAATTTTCATGATTATGAGCTATCGAGGTGGCTAATAGAGACGCCTCTCGGTCCCATTCACTATATTGTGTTTCTAACGCTTTAACCGTATCAGTCAGTTGCTTCCTAATGTTTTTAATCAGAGGTTTAGCATAAGCACGAGCCAAATTAATGAAGTCTTCCTGTAACTGCTCGCTTTCTAAGGGCGTGAAACTGCCGTCAGTTTCATTCTGGATGGAAAACACAGGTTTTACTGTCATGTCGTTTTGATCATTATAATAGACATGTAATTGATATCTTGTTCCATCTCGCCCTTTGAAATAGGCCGTGTAGTGATATTGACTAAGGAAAGGGTTTGCCTGGTTTTCGGTTTGGTAAACACTGACATGGTGATCGAGTAAAAGATACTCGCCGTCTTGCAGTACAACCGGGTGGGTATGTTCTAACTCAAAGCGGTAATACAGGCGCTCTTCTTTAGTGGAACCCAACTTGACAGACTGGCAATTAGGGAGAGGAGCTTCGGAGGCTGCAAGATAAAAATCAACGAAGTTAAAAAGAACATTTTTTGCCATAATCAGTTTTTCCATGATAAAAAAAGAACAGATTATATATTTGAAGGGAAAAATGATCAATTACAGACAATTATTAATAAATTATTATTGTTCTGAATAAAATTTACGCTTCTTGATGTCTGCTTGTCGCTGTGGTGCTTTGCACATCGCCATTGGCTGTGTAAAGGTTGGTTGCATTGACCTGATTTTTCCCTGTTAAGGCGCCAAGGATTTCTTGCCTAGTGTTGAGATTACTTGTAATGACTTGCCCATTAACAGCATTCAATTCACGGCAGGAAAGCAATTTTTCTGCAAGTTGATTATTTAATTGTTGAATTTGATTGGCTTCTTCGACTGAGCATGCTCGCAAAAGGGCTTGTAAAGCTAATTTGGGTTGATTGTCATGCAGATTCATTGCGAGCAATTCAATACGTTGCTTGGCGCTTTGTTCAAGCTGCTCGGAAAGCGCTTGTTTTTGTTCCGCTAATGACTCTAAGGCATCGAATTGACGCTGGATGAGAACGTTTTTTTCTTCAGATAACAGAGCAATCAGTGAATCAAGCCATGTCAGTTCTTGCTGGAGTAAATCAACTAATTGGGCGGCTTTGGATTGAGTCATTTTTACGTCCTTATAATTCATATTAGGCAAGATTTACATAGAAGGTTGTTGCCTACTATTCAATCAGGCGCAGTATTGATCAATTTACTTCAAGATCAGCAATTATTTTTTGAGCAATATTGTCGCTGCGGATGTGGTATTGTCCTGCTGCAAGTTCTTCTTTAAAAAAGGCTACTCGCTCTTGATCGATCTCTTGGGCATCGCGAATAAATTCTTTGAGTGCATCTATTTGTTTTAAGGTATCACTCCGACTAACAAGGTTAGTTTCTTCGGCATGGCTTTCTTGAGCAGCGGGCTGTGTACGCTGCGGACGAGAGTCTGCCTCTAATCGTTTGAAATTGCCTGACTCATTAATTGGGTTGACCATAACATTACTCTCAATTGCACTCATGATTGTTATCGGCTCCTGTAGTGAAATCTTTAGTAATTTTCGTTTAATTTTTAACCTATATCATATTTTTAAACAGAAGTCACTATGATTTTAATAACATTTTTAAATGGCAACCCTAACCTGTTTTTTAGCCTGGATCTGCGCCTCAATAATTCGTTTGGAAGACAGATTTTTCACTTTAATAATGTCTCCTAAACTACCATCATTTAGGGCTATTCCTTCCATACTTACACTAAGCATTTCACCCACTGCCTGGATGCTCACTTGCTCGCCTTTGTGAATTATTACTGCTGTTTGCAAAATTGCAGGATTAAAAGCACTGCCCTGAATTAGATTTTGTTTACAAACAAGACCAATAATATCTTCCATTTTAGTAAAATAGCCTTGTTTTAGCTGACTGACATCCACAGTAGCGATTTCAATGTCATCTTTACCAATTTGGGCTCCTTTAAGTAAAGGACGTTTAGCGACCAGGATGGTTTTTTGTACACTTATTTTTATTGGTACATAGAGTGTCCAGTGTTTGTCAGGTTCTTGACACCTAATTCCCATGGTGGTGGCATTTAATATTGACGTTTGATAGGGGTTAAAGACTTCAAGTTTATCGGTATCACAAGCACGCAATTTTAATCTTGCGTCGATTTTACCGGTTGAGATATGGACATCTTTATGCTCTGAAGCGTTTAAGGCATTAAGTATATGCTGGGTGATGCGTTCTTCAATGGTGGTTAATGATTGGATGGCTTCTGCTTGTAATAAAGGGCTTGCAAAAATTAGTAAAAAAACTAGGATACTGCGTTTTAGCATAAATTGTTCTCATTTAGAGGAATTCTGCTTTTAAGCAAATTACGGGCCAACTTTCGGGGGGAATGGTGAGTTTGCATTATAAACTGATAATGATTGTATTGTGTGGATGGTTTACAACGACGTTTTCGTGTGCGGAAAGCCATCATCCGCAAGCCTTTCTAAACTCCATCAAAGGCAGTAAGAATGAAGGTGAGCAAATCGTACAGCATTTTTGTAGCAATTGTCATGCAGTAAAGCCTTTGATCCCTCTTGGTGCTCCTGGAATGAAACAGAAAGCGGACTGGGAGGCTCGTATTAAAGGTGGGCTAAAGCAACTGGTAGAACATACCGAAAACGGATTTAATGCCATGCCTCCTAGGGGTGGTTGTTTTGAATGCAGTGATAAACAACTCACTTTAGCTATCTTGGCGATGCTTCCTGATGAGTTTGCAAAAAAGCTTTTAATTGATCGAAAAGTTTATAAAAAAAACAATTAGTTAAAAATTTTTATAAAAAAGCCTAAATTTATTCAAAATTCTCCCGATAACATAAAAAAAAGAGGGAGGGTTCACCAATGAAAAAACAACTAATCATTGGACCGTTGTGTGTGTTGACGGCCGCCTGTTCCACGATGGGGGGGCGTGATTCAATTGTGGATGATGCGGGTTATACGCATTACACCATAAGTTACCTGTCAGATTCAAAAGGATCAAGCTATTTCCCGGAAAAACGACCAGCGACGGGTAGAAAAGTCTTTATTTTTGACCCGAAAGCGACCGCTTGGGCTGCCTATGATGCGCAAGGTAATCGCGTTAAAACAGGAAGTGCCTCTGGGGGTAAAGACTATTGTGAAGACGTTGGGCGAGGATGCCGTACAGTCACTGGAACTTTCAGGGTTTATTCCAAGAAAGGAGAGGAGTGTACTTCCAGCATTTACCCAATTGAAACGGGCGGTGGTGCGAGAATGCCTTATTGTATGCATTTCAATGGCGGTTATTCTATTCATGCTGCTTATGAAGTGCCTAACTATAATGCCAGCCATGGTTGCATAAGAGTTTTACCAGGCGCTGCAAAATGGTTGAATCAGGAGTTTATGGATGTTGGTTCAACCGTGATTGTGAAGCCCTATTGATCAAAGTAATACAACCCGCTTTTAAAAGCGGGTTGTCGTTTAGTTATCTTGCGACAGGTAAGTTTTTAGCAAACAATTAATTTGCTCAGGACTAGCCTGTCCTTTAGTTTGTTTCATCACTTGACCAACAAAAAACGCCAGTAATTTTTCTTTACCAGCACGGTAATCTGCTGCTTGTTGAGGATATTGCTGAACGATTGTCTGAACAAGTGCTTCAAGCTGGTTGTTACCAACTTGCTCGTAACCTTCTTTCTTAATGATGTCTTCAACACTGCCTTCGCCTGCCCATAATTTGGCAAAAATTTCCTTGGCTATTTTGCCTGATATTTTTTGCTCATGAAGATGATTTAGCAAAGAAGCCAGGGACTGTGCAGAAACGGGTGGATTATCAAAATCAAGATTTGTTTCATTAAGTGCGGCTGCATAATTACCTTTAAGCCAATTAATAATGGTTTTTTCATCTGCATGACAGAGTTGTTTTACCGTGTGGAAAAAATGGTAGGTGGCTGGGGTGGATAGTAAAAAATAAATATCATCCGGATGCAGTGATTTATTTTGTCTTAGCGTTTGTTTAATTTGTTCAGGCAAAGGGGGCATTCTTTGCTTCATTTCCGCCAGATTTTTAGCTGTTATATGAATTGGCAATAAATCCGGATCAGGGAAATAACGATAATCGTTTTCATTTTCTTTTGATCTTAAAACTTGCGTAGTCTCTGTGGTTGGACAATAGAGTCTTGTTTCTTGTTGAACTGCTTGCCCACTCTCGAGTAAATCCTGATGCCTGGCTTGTTCGTAGGCAATTGCTTTCTCGATGAAGCGGAAAGAATTAAGATTTTTTAGTTCTGTGCGGGTACCAAGCTTGTTTGAACCAGCAGGCTTGAGAGAAATATTCACATCGCAGCGAAAAGAACCTTCCTGCATATTGCCGTCACAAATTCCTAGAAAGCGAACTAACTGATGCAGGGCTTTGAGGTAATTCACTGCTTCTTCCGCAGAGAAAAGACAGGGAGTGGTTACAATTTCCAGCAGCGGGATACCCGCGCGATTCAGATCGATCCCGGTATACTGCAGGTGAGCGTCGTGCAGTGATTTACCCGCATCTTCCTCCAGATGAGCCCTGACTATAGTCACTTTTTTCGTACTTCCATCATTCATTTCGACAAGCAGAGAACCATTACTAACAATAGGGCGTTGGAATTGGCTTATTTGATAACCTTTGGGTAAATCCGGATAAAAATAATTCTTTCGTTCAAAATAGGAGTGATCATTGATTTCAGCATTAATAGCCAAGCCGAACTGAATAGCCATTTCCACTGCTTTCTGATTCAGCACAGGTAAAATGCCAGGTAAACCAGCATCAATAAAACAGGTTTGTGAATTAGGTTGCGCGCCAAAACGGGTTGCCGCACCTGAAAAAAGTTTCGATTGCGTTTTTAATTGCGCATGAACCTCAAGACCAATAACAGTATCCCATGCCATAAATATCACCCTTTATAGGTTGGTCTGGCTTGGTGCCAGTTGGTGTCTTGTTGATAAAAATAAGCAAGATTGAGTAATTGTGCCTCGCTAAAATGGTTGCCGATTAATTGCATACCAATAGGTAAACCCCTGCTGAACCCTGCAGGAATAGAAAGGGCAGGGAGACCAGCCAAATTCACTGCTACCGTAAATACATCGGCCAGATAGTTTTGTATCGGATCAGTTTTTTCACCCAGCTTAAAAGCGCAAGTGGGTGTGGTAGGGCCAAGTATGACATCAACCTGGCGTAAAACGTCTTGTAATTCATTTTGAATTAAACGCCTGATTTTTAGAGCCTGCAGGTAATAATCGTCAAAATAGCCTGAGGATAAGACATGGGTACCGGTAAGGATACGGCGTTTAACTTCCCTACCAAATCCTTCACTTCGAGAGTTCGTAATTAACTCTTTTAAGCTATTGCCTTTACTGCTACGGTAGCCAAAGCGTATACCATCATAGCGTGACAGATTAGAGGATGCTTCTGCGCAGGCAATGACATAATAGCAAGGCACCCATAAAGGTTGCAGTGTTAAATCAAGTTGCACAATTTCTGCGCCTGCATATTGCAATAGTTTGACGGCATCACGTATGGCTTGTTGAATATCAGCTTCAACTTCTTTCTGGAAAAAACAGGAGGGTAAACCTATGCGTAATCCTTTTATAGGTTGGTTCAAGGCTGCAGAAAAATCAGGAATCTTGCAGGAGACTGAAGTGGAATCATTCGCATCGAAACCTGCCATTGCTTGTAAAACCAAGGCTAATTCTTCCGCACTGTTAGCCATTGGCCCTGCCTGATCCAGGCTTGAGGCATAAGCTACCATACCGAACCGGGAGACTAGGCCATAGGTCGGTTTAATCCCCGAAATACCACAAAAAGCAGCAGGTTGCCTGATAGAGCCACCAGTATCAGAGCCGGTTGCAAAGGGGATAAGGCGTGCCGCAACAGCTGCTGCAGAACCACCCGAAGAGCCGCCAGGTACTCGTTCAAGATCCCAGGGATTTTTTACTGCACCAAAATAACTGTTTTCATTGGTAGACCCCATGGCAAACTCATCCATATTGGTTTTACCTAAAACAACAACACCTTCGGCTTCCAGTTTTGAAACAATGGTAGCCTGATAGGGGGCATGGAAATTGGCCAGCATCTTTGATCCGCAGGTAGTGGGCAATGATTGCGTACAGAAGATATCTTTATGTGCTATAGGGATGCCAGTCAGTAACTTGGCTTTCCCAGCTTGTAATTGTTTATCCGCTTTAGCTGCACAGTTAAGAGCAGCTTCTTCGTCAATACTAATAAAACTATTGAGTTCTTGGTGTTGTCGAATCCGATTCAAATAATGTTGGGTTAACTCAGTGCTTGAGAATTCACGTCGTTGTAAACCAAGAATTAATTCACGTAAAGAATGCTTGTGCATAAGCTTATTGTCCTGAGTCGATTACTTTGGGAACGAGATACAAATCATCCTCAAACAGTGGTGCAATTTCTGCCAATTGCTGACGGCAATCTTCCTCACTGATTGCATCCTCTCTCAGTCGCTGGTGTAAATCAAAAGGGTGAAAAAGGGGCGCTATGCCCGTTGTTTGGATTTGGCGTAACTGTTCGACAAAATCCATAATCGCACCAACTTCTTCAGCGAGTTGTGTGTCCTCACCAGCCTCCGGATCGAGGTAAGCAAGTTGTGCAATATTTTCTAAATCAGTTTTTTTAAACATCATTTTTCCCGCAAGAGTGAAAAAAAATTATACCCTGCTGCTCACAAGATACAATCCCCTTCCTACGGAGTTTTTCCTGCAACAAATGCTTGGTACCCGCATCCAGTGATAACCGCCGATTTACTTGGTTAGAGGTGTCCACTTTTACCCCTGAATACAGGCTGCTTTTCTTTGGAAGCCGTGAAGCTGCCTGATGAGTTGGATTCCTCGTTATTTCTTGCAGAGGCTGGGTTTTAAAGTAGAATGGATGGAACCTATTATTGTTTTTTTGATTGAGTGTATTAGCGATGTTACAACAGGTAAAAACCACGGGTGGAATTCATATCGAGTATGAAGAGCATACTTTGGCCTATGAAAATGCTATTGAGCCACTTCTCGAGCGGCTTGATACGCATCGAGGGGCATTATTTGCCTCGAGTTTTGAATACCCCGGACGATATACCTGTTGGGATATCGGTTTTTATAACCCGCCCCTGGCAGTCACATGTAAAGTAGACGAAATTTGTTTGGAGGCTTTGAACAAGCGCGGTGAAATTTTATTGGCAATGATTTTACCTTTACTGCAGGCAAGCAAGGAATTAATAATTTCTGAGCAATCCCTGCAATGTTGCATACTCAAGGTGCAAGGAACGCAACAAATTTTTAGTGAGGAGGAGCGTAGTCATCAGCCTTCCATATTCACAGTATTGCGTCAGCTAATCGCTTTTTTTAAATCGGATGAACCTTATTTAGGTTTGTATGGTGCTTTT
This sequence comes from Legionella sp. ST3F1, assembly GCF_048553315.1. Taxonomy (NCBI): domain Bacteria; kingdom Pseudomonadati; phylum Pseudomonadota; class Gammaproteobacteria; order Legionellales; family Legionellaceae; genus Legionella; species Legionella sp. ST3F1. The sequence continues at coordinate 26,211 of NZ_JBLZIO010000006.1, forward strand.
GGTTATGATTTGATTTTTCAATTTGAAAAATTGGAGCAGCATAAAGAACGTTCGCCCGAACAGCGGGAAATGGTTTTGTATCTTCCTGATGAAATTTATGTAGTTAATCATCGCAAAGAAATTGCTTTTATTCGCCGTTATGATTTTCAATACCAGGGAAAGTCTACTCAGTCTCTGCCGCGAGAAGGCGAGTTTAAGTCTTATGAGCCTAAGTTTAAACCGGAAAAAGAGTGTGATCATGCGCCTGGTGAATACGCGAAACTGGTGGAGATCGCCAAGGAACGTTTTGCTCGTGGTGATCTTTTTGAAGTGGTTCCCAGTCAAACTTTTTATGCCTATTGTTCGGAACAACCTTCGGCGATTTTTACCCGTATGCGTCGCATTAATCCATCGCCTTATGGTTTTTTCCTTAATTTAGGTAAGGATGAATATTTAGTTGGTGCTTCCCCTGAAATGTATGTGCGCGTACAAGGCAGACGTGTCGAAACCTGTCCGATTTCAGGCACTATCAAGCGCGGGGCTGACGCGATAGAGGATGCTCACAATATCCAGCTTTTGCTGGATTCAGAGAAAGAAGCATCCGAACTGACAATGTGCACTGATGTTGATAGAAATGATAAGTCAAGAATTTGCGAAGCAGGGAGCGTTCGTGTAGTAGGACGTCGTCAAATCGAAATGTATTCCCGTTTGATTCATACGGTTGATCATGTGGAAGGAATTTTGCGGCCGGATTTTGATGCTGTGGATGCTTTTTTAACACATATGTGGGTAGTGACTGTGACTGGGGCTCCCAAGCTATGGGCAATGAATTTCATTGAGCAATATGAGAAATCACCACGTAGATGGTATGCCGGTGCTGTAGGTTGGTTGGGTTTTAATGGGAATTTAAATACAGGACTTGTATTAAGAACGATGCGTATTCAACAGGGAATAGCTGAAATTCGTGTAGGAGCAACTTTACTTTATGATTCAGAACCAAAGGCTGAAGAACAGGAAACAAGATTAAAAGCCTCTGCGTTCTTGGATATTTTGCAAAAGCCGCATGCTAAGGTCGGTATGACTAGTCCAATACCGCAAAATGGGGTTGGTAAACGCGTATTACTGGTTGATCATCAAGATTCTTTTGTTCATACCCTGGCTAATTATGTTCGTCAGACTGGGGCGGAAGTTTTGACTGTTCGCAGCGAATATGCTCAGGATTATTTGCAAAAACAAAATTTTGACCTGGTTCTTCTTTCTCCTGGTCCTGGAAAGCCGGTCGATTTTAAGTTAGACCAGACTATTACAGCAGTGCTTGAACGTCAGATCCCTTTGTTTGGCGTTTGTTTGGGGTTACAAGGCATCGTGGAATATTTTGGTGGTAAACTGGATATTTTGACTTACCCGATGCATGGCAAGGCCTCTGAAATTGATGTTAAAGATGAAACCGGATTATTTGCGGGCTTAGGTACGTCTTTTACTGCAGGGAGATATCATTCACTCTACGCAATACTTGAGCAAGTCCCGGAAGAATTGCGGGTAACAGCCTTGAGCCGTGACGGTATTGTTATGGCAGTGTCTCATAAAACACTCCCTGTGCATGCTGTGCAATTTCATCCGGAAACCATTTTGTCTATGCCTAATCAAGCTGGGTTACGCATTATAGGGAATTTAATGAACATGGTGAGGGGCAATGCGCGATAAAGTTTTAGTCATTTATGCAACAGCGATCTTATTAGGAATTCTGACAGGTCTGGCTGGCTCTTTTTTTCAAATAGCGATTTCTTATGGCAATCAGTTACTTGAAGCGTTCTTCCGTGTCACTTCGGCTCAAGGCTGGCCGGTTTGGATCGTTTCGGCACTGGTTTCCATGATGTTGGTTTTTGTTGCCTGGTTTTTAGTAAGAGGTTTTGCACCAGAAGCATCCGGCAGTGGCGTGCAGGAAATCGAAGGAACTTTATTGCATGAGCGTGAAATTTTTTGGCGCCGATTATTGCCGGTGAAATTCATTGGTGGAGTGATGGCAATTTGTGCAAAAATGGTTGTGGGTCGCGAAGGGCCAACTATCCAAATGGGCGGGAATCTTGGCGCTATGTTGGGAGATTATTTGCGCCTTTCCCGTGAACGCTGTGATACATTAATTGCAGCTGGTGCTGCAGCAGGGTTGGCAACTGCTTTTAATGCCCCCCTGGCTGGTGTACTTTTTGTGCTGGAAGAAATGCGCAGTCAATTTAATTTTTCGTTTACCAATTTTAAAACAGTAGCTATTTGTTGTGTGATAGCCACTATAACCTTGCATTGTATTATTGGTTCGCAACCAGCAATCGCGATGGATATTTTTACCTTACCCAGCCTGCAATCATTATGGTTCTTTTTTATTTTTGGTATCGTTGTGGGTTTTGTCGGCTTACTATTTAATATAGTATTGATGAAGACGTTGTCTTTAACCGATAGATTAACATTTAATACACGGGTTGTTTACGTGCTGTTAATAGGATTGTTTGTCGGTTATCTTGCTTATGCTTACCCGCAAACAGTAGGTGGCGGCTACGATATTATTGAACGCTCTCTAACCTTATCACCACCGTTCTCAGCCTTGTTAATATTATTTGTTATTAGGTTTTTTACCACCATGCTTTGCTATTCATCGAGCGTGCCAGGAGGCATTTTTGCTCCTATGCTTGCCTTGGGGACCTTACTTGGTGTTGCTGCATCCTACCTGTTTGAAGCATTCAGCCATGATGCGACTATCCATCCAGGGATGTTTGCTGTAGCTGGAATGGGTGCGTTATTTTCTGCAGCCGTCCGTGCACCGATTACCGGTATTATTCTCGTGGTAGAAATGACGCAAAATTATTTATTGATATTACCATTAATGGTTTGTTGTCTGACTTCAACAACGGTAGTGCAATTGGCTGGTAATGAACCTATTTATACGCAGTTGTTACAACGCACTTTAAGGATGCAACGTAAGGACGGGTAATATTTCTACTATCTTGGCGCTTATGGCTCGATTTTCTGTGCTTCGCTGCTCACATACTGATACGTATGCTGTGCTGCGATGCTCGCAAATCGAGCCATAAGCACACAAGCTAGCGAACTAGTAATCCGTCCTTATTCCTGGCATATTATCGTTTAATTTTCTGTACTTCGCTGCTCATATTAAAGAAACCAACATAGCTTGGCTGTTTTGGGGATCTTGGGTCAGGCGAGCTCTGGCTTATTGGGTAGCCTTGATGAAAGCCGAAGGCTGTAATCAGGGAGTTCTACCGCTTATCTTGGATGTTAGCCTAGCCTCAATCAAGACGCACAATGATCTTGCCAAAGTGGGCGTTATTTAACATGCGGGCATGGGCCGCTTCGATGTCTTCAAACTTGAATTCAGAATCGATTACGGGAACGATATGCTTATTAAGTAGTGCTGTAGGCCATTGTTGCTGTACTGCTCTCCATAACATGGCCTTTTCATAAAGGGATTGGGAACGTAAAACAAAACCATGAATCGCTAGCCGTTTTCTCATGAGAAGTGCTAAATCACATTCGACCTTATGGCCATCCATGCAGGAAATCTGGATTAATTTTCCTTGTGGCTTCAAGAGTCTCAAGTGCTTGGGAAAATAGCTTCCGCCTATAAAATCAACAATGACATCGACTGACTCAGAGCCAAGGACTGCTTCAAAATCTTCTTGATTATAATTAATAAGAGTCGATGCGCCTAAGTGTAGGGCTTTGTCCATTTTTTCTTGGCTACTGATGGTACTAATGACCTTGGCACCCAAATGGCTGGCCATTTGAATTGCAATTGAAGAAATACCGCTGCTGGCTGCATGGATTAATAGGGTCTGTCCTTGCTTTAGTTGCCCAATTACAAAAATAGTGGCATGTGCTGTCATTAACGATTCGGGGAGGGCTGCTGCATAACTAAAATCCCAGGGCTCTGGAATAATTGCAGCAAGATTTTGATGCACAGAACAATAGTCGGCATAACCTCCACCAGCTACTAAACCATAAACGCGATCCCCTGTTTTAAATTTTTTCACAGCAGAGCCGACCTCAACCACCTCACCTGCAACTTCCAACCCGGGAATGGTTGATTCACCAGGTGGTGGTGGGTATTTGCCACGACGTTGCAGTAAATCAGCACGGTTTAAAGCGGTCGCTTTTACCTGTATTAAAATCTGTTCTTTGTCGTAGATTGGCTTTGCTTCTTCTTTGATAAGTAAGCGGCTTTCAGGGCCTGGATTCTCTATGATTACGCAGCGCATAAGTGACTTTCTTATTGGCCAGTAGAAACAGTACTATAAAGCTTCTCCAAAACAGATTCTAGGGGCTGTTGACATTTCTACTATCCTGGCCGAAAAGCATTGATTTCCTGCGCTTCGCTGCTCGTAAATCAATGCGTTACGACTCAGGCTAGGGAAATGTTAACAAACCCTGGTACTTACAATTTCTTGACTTATTAAGACTCGCAAAATGAAAAGTCTTCGTTATATACTTGCGGATTAGCTAGTAATTTGGTGGCTGATGGCAAAATACACGCAGCATAAGAAAGTAGCGTTGATGTTTATACTACCTCAACTGCTCATTACTTTGTTATTTTTTATCTGGCCTGCCTGCAGCGCGCTGATTCAATCAGTTTTTTTTAGTGATGCTTTCGGCTTGCATAATCGTTTTGCTGGCCTCGCTAATTTTTTTGATTTATTTAAAGACCCTGGCTATGGCAAAGCAGTTCTGGTAACTATAGTCATTGCTGTCTTTGTAACGCTGCTGACAATGAGTTCAGGGCTGTTGTTAGCGGTCCTTGTACAGAGCCGGAAAAAGAGTCAGCGCCTCTATAAAACCTTATTTCTTTGGCCTTACGCTGTTGCGCCTGCGGTAGCGGCTATATTATGGCGTTTTTTGTGTCAACCTACGATTGGCTGGTTGGCGCATGCGTTACAAGCGTTAGGGATTAATTTTAATTATTTGATTAACGCCAAACAGGCTTTGCTCGTTGTGGTATTGACAGCAAGCTGGCAACAATTTAGTTATAATTTTCTTTTTTTCTTTGCGGCGCTTAAGGCGATTCCGACCGCTTTGATTGAAGCGGCTATCATTGATGGTGCTTCAGCCTGGCGGCGATTTTGGCAAATTGTTTTTCCTTTATTATCGCCAACCACTTTTTTCCTGCTGGTCATGAATTTGATCTATGCTTTCTTTGACACCTTTGGCATTATTGATGTAATGACTAATGGCGGGCCGGGTAGCAGTACCACAACCTTAATTTATAAAGTCTACAAAGATGGTTTTGTCGGTATGGATCCAGGTAGCTCGTCAGCTCAATCGGTGATGCTCATGTTTATGGTTGTCGCCCTCACTCTAATCCAATTCCGTTACCTTGAAAAAAAGGTGCATTACGAATGAAAACATTAAATCGTCTTCTTATTCACGGGTTATTGTGTTTAGCTATTGCTGTTTTATTCATACCTTTATATCTGGCCTTGGTAGCGGCTAGTCATGAGGGAACTGCTATGATGCAGGCGCCCTTGCCTATCTGGCCTGGTACTGCTTTTTTTCACAACCTGAAAGCGGTGCTCACGGAGGGCTTGGTAGTAACAGGTGGTCAACCAGTCTGGCAGATGTTGCTTAATAGTTTGTTAATGGCAATTTTAATTGCTGGAGGAAAAATTATTTTGGCTCTCGGCTCAGCCTTTGCGCTGGTATATTTCGAATTCCCTTTTAAAAAGTTCTGCTTCGCATTAATTTTCTCCACGATGATGCTACCTGTCGAAGTAAGAATAGTACCAACTTTTCAAGTCATCGCTTCTTTTGCCTGGTTGAATACCTTTGCCGGTTTAACTTTACCGCTAATGGCCTCTGCTACCGCTACTTTTTTGTTTAGACAGTTTTTTAAAACGATTCCTAAAGAACTTATTGATGCAGCTAAACTTGACGGCGCGGGGCCCTTGAGATTTTTTTTAGATATTCTTTTGCCTTTATCCAAGACACAGATTGCTGCTTTGTTTATTATTCTTTTTGTATATGGTTGGAACCAGTATCTTTGGCCATTGGTAATTACCACAGATACTAATATGGCAACGATAGTGATGGGTATTCGTTATTTAGCGGGAGTAGCTGATCAAATCCCTCAATGGCATTACATTATGATGGTTGCCTTGATTGCTTTGTTACCACCTTGCTTGGTAGTACTTACCATGCAACGTTGGTTTGAAAAGGGGTTAACGCATTAATGGCAACAGTAAACTTAGTGGATGTGAGCAAATTCTATGGCCAACAGCCTATTCTCAATAAAGTCAGTTTAAGTATTGAGAAAGGTGAGTTTGTCGCTGTTGTTGGGCCTTCTGGTTGCGGCAAATCAACCTTGCTGCGTCTTGTTGCAGGTTTGGATACCGTCAGTGATGGCAGTATTCTGATTAATAATCAATGTGTTAACAAAATTCCTGCTTCCAAGCGTGATATGGCAATGGTTTTTCAAAACTATGCGCTTTATCCGCATATGACGGTTTACGATAATATGGCCTATGGCTTGAAAATGCGTGGGATGAAGAAGAATCAGATCCAGCAAAGAGTACACGAGGTTGCTGCAATGTTGCAGCTCTCGGATTATTTACTGCGTAAACCACAGGCACTTTCCGGAGGGCAACGCCAACGAGTAGCAATGGGACGTGCTATTGTTCGTTCACCCGCTGTGTTTTTATTTGATGAACCTCTTTCTAACCTGGATGCAAAATTACGGGCAGAAATGCGCTATGAAATTAAAAAACTGCATCAACAACTCCGTACTACTTGTTTATACGTAACGCATGATCAGACTGAAGCAATGACAATGGCGTCAAGGGTATTGGTTTTAAATAAAGGGCAGGTTGAGCAGATCGGTTCTCCGCAGATGTTATACCAACAGCCGGCTTCACTGTTTGTGGCTGGCTTCACTGGGCATTATCCAATTAATTTTTTACCTGCAAAGATCGATCTGGTGAAACAGAAAGTAGTCACAGAAATGGGGATTGAGCTATCCTTACCTGTATTGAAGGAATCTCTGACCTGTGGGACGGGGGTGGTAGTGGGAATAAGGCCTGAGCATTTAAATCTTACTGTCAGGAATAAACCTGGGGCAATTCCAGTAAAAATAGAATTTATTGATGATATGGGCGCTGACAAACTCATGCAAGTGATGAGTTATTGTGGAAAAGCCCGCTTTTCAGTAAAAATTTCTGCTGATACTGAGATAGTTGAGGAGCAACTTGCCTTGGAAGTTCTTGTAAATAAAGCTAATCTATTTCATCAAAAAACCGGATTGCGATTGGGAGGCTGGCATGACTGAGCAAACGAAGACATTACGCGAAATTGATACCCCTTTTTATAATTACTGGCAGGCTCTCTATCTTTCTTTTTTTAGTAGCCGTCTTTATGTCGACGTGGGGAAACGATGGAAGGGGTTTGGCCTTCTTTATCTTTTACTGCTGATGTTTATTGTTTCTATTCCCTTTGCCATGCGTGTTACATCTGATTTTAATCGTTTTATTAACGAAGAGATGATTCAACCACTTGAACAGCTACCTTCAATTTACATTCAAAATGGTAAAGTGTCATTCGATAAGCCAATGCCCTATATGGTAAAGAATAAATCTGGTCAGGTTGTTTTGATTGTTGATACGACAGGTAAGGTACAGACTATTGATAATACTTATCCCCATTTGACGACCCTCATTACCAAAAATAAATTTATGTACCGTTTTCCTTCGCCGCAATTCTTTTTTTCCAAAGGGCCAGTTGCTTCAGAGAGCAGTCTTTTTGTCCAAACAATTAGTGAACAAGTGAATGAGGTTTTCGATGGTAAGCGTTGGGTGAAATCTTCCGGGATTGAACGTGTTAAATATCTTTCTGCTGCGATTATCTATCCTATGGTGGCATTGATTTTCTTCGCTATGTACCTCGTTTTTTTTCTGGCCTTTGCTCTCATGGGACAATTTGTAGCGAAGCTCTTTCTTAAATTATCGCTTGGCTATAAACAAGCCAGTCGATTATTGATAGTCAGTTCAACACCTCAGATTGTATTGTTGTTATTTATGTTAACAATGGGGTGGTTGTTTAATTGGTTTGGCATCGTCTTGCTTATCGTTTTATCGATTTATTTTACTTATGCGATTATTTCATTGAAGCGAGAAAGCCATAAACTGGTGGTTTCGTGAAAGAATTGATTCATTTTGCTCATGGTAATGGATTTCCTGCGCTTTGTTATAAGCAATTACTGGATAAGTTAGAAGAGCAATATGATTGTTGTTACATCGATAGGATTGGCCATAACCCTCAATTCCCTGTCACCGAGAATTGGCATTTTCTGGTTGAAGAAGTCATTGCCAGCATCAAAAAACAGGCCAGTCAACCAGTGATTGGCCTTGGACATTCTCTTGGCGGTGTATTGAGTCTCTTGGCAGCGATTGAGGAGCCCCAGTTATTTAAAGCAGTTATTATGGTGGATTCACCGCTTCTGGGGCATTTTAAATCAAGCATGGTACGTCTTGCTAAAGCACTTGGGGTAATTGACAGGATAACCCCGGCTGGCCGTACGCGTGGCCGGAGAGAGCATTGGCAAAATAGAGAGCAATTGTTGGCTTATTTGAAGGGTCGGGAATTGTTTCAAACTTTTACGGACGCTTGTTTGCAAGACTATATTGATTATGGCTTACAACAAACAGACCAAGGATATGTACTCCGTTTTGATCGCCACATTGAATATTTGATTTATCGTACGATCCCGCATATCTTGCCTGCTTACGCTGGAAAGGCGAAAGTTCCTGTCGCTTTGATTTATGGAAATAAAAGTACTGTAGTAGACAGACTTGATGTGCGCTATATGAAAAAACATTACCATATTTTATGTTGTAAGGTAGAGGGGACACATATGTTGCCTATGGAGCATCCAACTCAACTGGCAACGCAAATTTCCACGTTACTTAATGCTATACTGAAATGACGGCATTTATTGCACAAATAAGGTATTGGCAAATATTGCCTTACTCCGTTTTTTGCTGCACATTATCGTGTTGTTGAAATTTCAATTGAATTCAAGGATTGTTTACTGAAAGGAGAAAACAGTGTTGCATAGTCTGATTGTTCTGGCGGTGTTGAGTGGCGCTCTTTTATTACTGGCCAGGCAGGCTTCCCTTGCTGTATGGGCTATAAGTTATGCTTTGTTTGCCTTATTGCTTGTGCGCTATGGTTCCCCCGGTTTTGTAGCACAGTTCTTTCTATGGGCTGTTTTAGCAACATTTGTTCTTTGCGCAATCAAACCATTACGGAGGACCTTGTTATCTCGCCGTATATTTGCTGTCGTCAGTAAAGCAATGCCAGCCATGTCTTCCACTGAACGCGAGGCCTTAGAAGCTGGTACAGTGAGTTGGGAGGGGGATTTATTTAGCGGTTCACCTGATTTTGATGCCTTGCTTCGGGCACCAGTTGTTAAATTAACAGCGGAAGAACAGTCTTTTATCGATGGTCCGGTCAATGAATTATGCCGCATGATTGATGATTGGGATATTACCCATGTAAGAACAGATATGCCTCCTGAAATGTGGCAATTTATTAAAGACAAAGGTTTCCTGGGGATGATTATACCCAAAAATTTTGGTGGCCTTGATTTCTCTGCAACGGCACAGATGTCCATTTTAGCGAGAATCTATGGCCGTTCCGTGACTGTTGGCAGTACTATTTCAGTACCCAACTCATTAGGCCCTGCAGAACTATTATTGAAATATGGTACTCAGGAGCAAAAAGAATTTTATTTGCCACGTTTAGCAGACGGCCGGGAAATTCCCTGTTTTGCGTTGACAGGTCCAAATGCAGGTTCTGATGCTGCATCTATCCCCGACAAGGGTATCGTTTGCCGTCAGGAAGTTAATGGCCAAGAGGTGTTAGGCGTACGTTTAACCTGGAGTAAACGGTACATAACGCTTTGTCCGGTAGCAACGGTGATTGGTTTGGCATTCCGTCTCTTTGACCCAGATAATTTACTGGGTAAAGGAACTGATGTTGGTATTACTTGTGCCTTAATTCCTGCCACTACACCCGGCGTTATAAAAGGGCGTCGTCATTTCCCGTTAAACACCGGTTTCTTGAATGGACCGACACAGGGAAAAGATGTTTTTGTACCGATTGATTGCCTCATTGGCGGTGCTGAAATGGCTGGTGCTGGCTGGCGGATGTTAATGGAGTGTTTAAGTGCTGGCAGAGCGATTTCTTTGCCTTCAAGTGCTGCGGGCGGATCACAAGCGGGGGCATTGGTAAGTGGTGCCTACGCTAGAGTACGTAAGCAATTTAACCAGGCAATTGCTAATTTCGAAGGCATAGAAGAGCCGTTAGCCCGTATTGCTGCTAATACTTATCTTATTGATGCCGGGTTAACCATGACTGCAGCAGCGATAGATCATGGTGCTAAACCTTCCGTTGCTGGCGCTATCTTGAAATACAATACGACAGAAAGAGCGCGCCAATTAGTGATGGACGCCATGGATATTCATGGCGGAAAGGGGATTTGTCTTGGACCTAATAATTACCTCGGCCGTGGTTACCAAAATGCACCCATCAGTATTACCGTTGAAGGAGCCAATATTTTAACGCGTAGTCTCATTATCTTTGGACAGGGGGCTATTCGCTGTCATCCTTATGTATTTCGCGAATTGGAAAGTGTCCGGGAACACAATCTTGCTGCTTTTGATAGTGCTTTTTGGGGACATGCAGGATTTGTACTTGCTAATTTAACCAAATCGCTGATTTTTGCATTCACTGATGCGCGTTTTACTGCTACGCCAAGAAGTTCAGTAGCGCGGTATTATCAACTTGTACATCGCTACAGTACTAATTTAGCTTTCCTGGCTGATTTTTCGATGGTAGTGATGGGCGGTGAATTAAAGCGTAAAGAAAAAATTTCAGCGCGTTTAGGTGATGTACTTAGCAATTTATATTTAATTTCTGCGGTATTAAAGCGCTTTCATGATGATGGTGAGCCTGAGGCTGATATCCCTTTGGTGGAGTGGAGTTGTCAACAGTTACTTCATGAGTGTGAATTGGCAATTCACGGTGTAATAGCGAATTTCCCAGCGCGTTGGGCTCGTATTGTGTTGAAATTGTTGCTGCAACCTTTGGGCAGTCAACGGCACAGACCTTCTGACAAATTGGGGAAAAAATTGGCACACTTACTCACTGAACCCAATGAAGCGCGTACACGGTTAACCCGATTTGTATTTGTTGAGCCGCTGGATAATTGTCCTTTAGGACGTTTGGAAGAAACGTTCCATAAAATATGTGCTGTTGAAGAGCTTGAGAGAAAAGTTGGCAAGGCAGTTAAAGAAGGTACACTGACGTCATTAACCTTACTTGAACAAATTGATGAAGCTGAGCATGCCGGTATTTTGGATGTCAAGCAGGCAGCACAACTTAGAGAGGCTGAGCAAGCCAGACAGCAAATTATTGCGGTTGACGATTTCAGCGATGACGAATTGCGTCGACAGCCAATAGATAATCTATTTAATCAATCTAAGAAAAAAATCCCTACTCAGGATGGTTTAGCGACTGAAGTAGTTTGATTGGGTACTCATTGCCGTGCATCCCTCTCGTTTTTTGGGATGCCGCCTCCAGAATACCAGCGTATTTTATTTCAGGTCTTCCTCCTGCGGGGGGAAGCAACAAGCCTTAAAGAGTGACAATCTGCTCTCTGACTGCAAGCATTATACCGGTTAAAATTATAATACTTCCAATAAGTTGCTCGATTCCGGGTGCTATCCCTAAGATCAAATAAGAAAAGAAAATTGATGAGACGGGGACAAAGGATGCAGCGATAACATCATCCACTACTTTAATTCTTTGCATTCCTAAATAATTAAAGAGCATTCCCAGTGCCACAATGACATTGCCATAAAATAGCATCCACTTCCAGAGAAAGGGAGAGAAAAGATCAGCGAAATGGGACCACCCAAACATCATGACAGCAATTAAAAAGAAAAAAACAGCCCCTAGTCCCATCCGTAGAGTATTAAAAATTCCCCCAGGAAGTACTCTAATTGCATGAAAACTGATTAACGTGGAGAAGGTACTTGAGACAACGCCGAGTATCACATAAATTTCCCCAAGGTGAGGCGTGGATGCGAGTGATACTGGATTTTTGATAGAGAACCATTGTTGAAGTAAGACAATCGCAGCACTCCCTGTCATTGTAATTGCTGAAGCGATAACCAATCGAATGGTTGGTTTTTCGCGAAAAAAAAGCCATCCAGCAAACAAGGTCAAGGGGGGATGAAGGGTCGAAAGAAGGATAACATTAATTACGTTTGTATACATAATGCCAAAGAAGAAAAAAGTTGGTGTAAAAAAACCAATCAGAAGGGCGCTTACAAGAATCCAAAGCCATTCTATGCTTGTCAATTTTTTGAAATTAAATGCTTTAAAATTTTTATACTGCAGGATGAAGAGTGTTATTGCACCAATTAAACTTCCTGCAAATAATAAATTACAAAATGAGATCGGGTTATGGCCATGTATTGTATTATTTTGACCAAGCTGAATAAGTTTGGCAATTACTGGTTCATCAGCACTGAAGATTATATAGCTGATAGCTATATAAATTATTCCCTTAGTCCTGGCAGTAACAGCCATCCTTTTACTCTACAAATATAATTAAATAAATTAAAGGATATCTGAAAAAACTGTATGAACCTAGCAAGAATCCGTCGAAAGTAGAAAACGTTGCTGCTTTCGTAATTATTAATATTCACCTTAGTCAAAGAGTTATCACAATTTCATTATTCAGGATTAGGAAGGGAGAATTGAGGAACTATTCGTGCCCCTTACTGATTAAAGGAGCAGACCATGAACGTTGTCCCAGGAAAGGGGGAAATAAGCAGCCAGTCAAAGAATAGTCTAAGCGTTTTCTACGGCCTCATCCGGCATAGTAACGTTTAATTCTAGCACTGAATTATCACCCATACGTTCCAAATTCACACTGACTTGATCCCGGTTGATACGAATATATTTGGCAATGACTGCCAGAATTTCTTCCTGTAGTTTGGGCAAATAATCAGGTGTATTACGCTGAGAACGCTCATGCGAAATGATAATTTGCAGACGCTCTTTGGCGACCGAAGCAGTACTGTTACGTTTTCTCAGATAGTTAAATAGGCTCATGCTGGTACGTCCTCCTTGTTTTTACCGAACAAGCGGCGCAATAGGCCTTTCCGCTCATTTTGAACAAAACGCATAGGTCTGGTTTCCCCCAGAAAGCGGGCTATGGCATCCTGGTAGGCAAGACCAGCGTCACTGGCTTCATCAAGAATAACCGGTGTACCCGTATTAGAGGCTTTGAGAACAGCTTTTGATTCAGGAATAACACCAATGAGAGGAATCGCGAGAATCTCTTTAACGTCATCAACAGATAACATATCACCTTTTTCGACACGCTCAGGATCATAACGAGTCAACAACAAATGTTCCTGAATTGGTGTGCTATTTTCAACTGCACGTTTGGTTTTACTGGCTAAAATACCCAAAATTCGATCGGAGTCACGTACCGATGATACTTCAGGATTTGTCACAACGATGGCATGATCAGCAAAATACATTGCCATATGAGCGCCTGTTTCGATACCCGCTGGAGAATCACAAAGGATATAATCAAATTCCTTGGCCAAATCGTTTAAAACTTTTTCAACACCTTCCAGTGTTAATGCGTCTTTATCGCGAGTTTGTGATGCGGGCAAAATAGATAAATGCGGTAGACGCTTATCTTTTATCAATGCCTGGTTCAGACTTGCTTCACCATTAATAACATTAATAAAATCATAGACAACACGTCGTTCGCAGCCCATGATAATATCAAGATTTCGCAATCCTATATCAAAATCGATAACTACTGTTTTATGGCCTCGCATGGCAAGACCGGAAGACAAAGCTGCGGAAGTAGTCGTTTTACCTACACCACCTTTACCTGATGTGACAACAATAATTTTAGCCAACGCTGAACCCTTCCTGTTAGTCGACCAGTTAAATAATTTAGCCCAGTTTACACGTTATTGATTGTTCAGTTCAAGCTCAATGATGGCTTAGAGAAAATTAATTTATACAAACAGTCAGGACGGGTTTGAAAGTGTCATGTTCGAGATAAGCTAAATTAAACTCTATCCTTGTTTATAAAGGAAATTGAGTTAGGGATAATAGACTTGTACCAATCATGTACAAGCGAGTTGGCTGCTTTTCATTCATGAGACAAGGCAGCCATTCTTAATCTTTTAAGCTGCTAACTAGATACTCTTGAATCAGCTATTAATACCAACCATTAGAGCCACAACAAGTTGATGTATATTCACAGGGGCAACTGGTTGTACAGCTGAAAGTACCGCATCCACAGCCAGATAGTAAAGCAAATGAGGCGACTACCGCTACTAGGATTAACATTTTTTTCATGATGCGTCCTTGCTAGTTTGGATATAAGTAAGTATAAGCATTGTTTTTATATTTAACAAATTGCTCTTTTTGTTGATATATACCGTGAATTGGCCCATTATTTTATGGGCAGTTATTTATCATTTTCCAGAATGCTTGTATAATGTCCGGTTAATTTAATTGTTGGAGTGTGGTATGTCTCTTTCTATTGCGCAACAAGCACTGACTTTCGATGATGTATTATTGATTCCCGCCCACTCAACAGTTCTGCCAAAAGAGGTTGCTCTCAAAACCTTCCTTACTCGCGAAATTGAATTAAATATCCCTCTAATATCAGCTGCTATGGATACTGTGACGGAAGCCCGATTGGCGATTGCTATCGCCCAGGAAGGGGGGATAGGGATTATTCACAAAAATATGAGTATTGCTGATCAGGCCGAGGAAGTACGGAAAGTAAAGAAATTTGAAAGCGGGATGGTCAAGGATCCCGTCTCCGTCACACCTTCAGTGACGGTTGGTGAATTGCTAGAGGTAATGACCAAGCATAATTTTTCCGGCGTTCCTGTTGTAGAGGGCGATTTATTGGTGGGGATTGTCACTTCGAGAGATATTCGATTTGAAACTAATTTGGGTTTACCAGTATCGGCCGTCATGACACCACGCGAGCGTCTAGTCACAGTGAAAGAGGGCGCTGGACGTGAGGAAGTACGCACTTTGTTGCACAAACACCGAATTGAGAAACTACTGGTTGTCAATGATGCGTTTAATTTACGTGGCCTGATTACCGTAAAAGATATTCAAAAGGCAAAAGAGAATCCTTTTGCTTGCAAAGATAGTTCCGAACAATTGCGGGTAGGGGCTGCTGTGGGTGTTGGTGAAGGGACGGATGATCGGGTGGCTGCCCTGGTTGACGCAGGGGTTGATGTTCTTATTGTTGATACAGCCCATGGGCATTCCCAAGGTGTTTTAAATCGTGTGAAATGGATAAAGAAGCATTTTCCCCAGGTTCAGGTTATTGGTGGAAATATAGCTACTGCCTCTGCTGCTCTTGATCTGGTTGCTGCTGGTGTGGATGCGGTTAAAGTGGGAATTGGTCCTGGGTCTATATGCACTACCCGGATTGTTACAGGAGTTGGTGTGCCACAAATTACTGCTATAGCGAATGTTGCAGCAGGACTTAAAGGAAAAGTGCCGCTTATAGCAGACGGTGGTATCCGCTTTTCCGGTGATATCTGTAAAGCCTTGGCAGCCGGTGCTTACACTGTAATGTTGGGAGGAATGTTTGCTGGTACAGAAGAATCTCCTGGTGAGATTGAGCTTTATCAAGGCCGTACTTATAAAAATTATCGTGGTATGGGATCTATCGGGGCTATGGCTCAGGCACAGGGATCAAGTGATCGCTATTTCCAGGATATTAGCCAAGGGGCTGAAAAATTGGTACCTGAAGGTATTGAAGGACGCGTTGCTTATAAAGGTCCTGTACAAACCATTATTCATCAAATGATCGGTGGGTTACGTTCATGCATGGGGTATACAGGTTGCAACACAATTGCTGAGTTGCATGAAAAAGCTGAATTTGTTCAAGTGACAAATGCGGGTATGCGTGAGTCACATGTACATGATGTAAGCATTACTAAACAGGCACCTAATTATCAGGTTGATAATTGATTATGATGAAAAATATAAAAAAGCGTCCGCTGGTTATTCTTGATTTTGGTTCTCAGTATACGCAGTTGATAGCACGACGTGTGCGTGAAATAGGTGTGTATTGTGAAATTCATCCTTTCGATGTTGAAAAGAGTACACTGCAGGCTTTGGAGCCTTGCGGTATTATTCTTTCTGGCGGTCCTTCTACAGTGACTCTTCATACGAACCCGCGAGCCCCTGACTGGTTATTTACGTCCGGGTTACCCTTGTTGGGTATTTGTTACGGCATGCAAACAATGGCAGTGCAACTAGGTGGCGAAGTGCAATCTTCGACTATTCGTGAGTTTGGTTACGCTGAATTGCGCCTGCATGGGCATAGCCAATTACTGGATAATATTGAAGATCGAGCGGCCTCAGAAGGTGATGCTTTGTTGGATGTTTGGATGAGTCATGGGGACAAGGTGACTGTTATTCCTCCGGGTTTTAAAGTTATTTGTGAAACACGGAATGCACCAATTGCTGGTATGGCGAATGAAGAAAAGCATTGGTATGGTTTGCAATTTCATCCTGAAGTGACACACACTTTGCAAGGCTTGCGTATTTTGCAGCGTTTTGTAGTCGATATTTGTAAGGCTGAAACCAATTGGACCGCTGATAATATTATTGAGCAAGCCATAACGACTGTGCGGCAACAAGTTGGTGATCAGCACGTTTTATTAGGGCTTTCCGGCGGTGTGGATTCATCGGTAGTTGCTGCTTTATTGCATCGAGCTATCGGCAAGCAATTAGTCTGTGTTTTTGTTGATACTGGCTTGCTACGATTAAATGAAGCCGAGCAAGTTATGGCTATGTTTGGCCAACATATGGGAATACGGGTTATTGCTGTCAATGCAGAAAAAAGATTTTTAAAAGCCTTAGAGGGAGTTGATTGTCCTGAGAAAAAACGAAAAATTATTGGGCATACTTTTATTGAAGTTTTTGATGAAGAGGCACAACGTATACCTGAAGTGAAGTGGTTAGCTCAAGGCACTATTTATCCTGATGTTATTGAATCAGCTGCCACAAAAACGAATGGTGCAGCGGTCGTGATTAAGTCTCATCATAATGTGGGTGGGTTACCAGAAACGTTAAATTTACAGTTATTGGAACCGATCCGCGAATTGTTTAAAGATGAAGTGCGCAAAATTGGGTTGGAATTAGGGTTACCCTACGAAATGGTTTACCGCCATCCATTTCCTGGACCTGGACTTGGCGTTCGAATTTTAGGTCAAGTTAAAAAAGAGTATGCGGATATTTTACGCCAGGCGGATGCTATATACCTTGAAGAGTTACATGCTGCTGATTTATACCACAAAGTCAGTCAAGCTTTTGCCGTCTTTTTACCAGTGAAAAGCGTTGGTGTGATGGGGGATGGTCGTCGCTATGATTATGTGATTTGTTTGCGCGCTGTTGAAACCATTGATTTCATGACTGCGCACTGGGCTCAATTACCTTGGGATTTTTTAGCGCAGGTATCCAACCGTATTATCAATGAAGTTGTTGGTGTGTCACGGGTAACTTATGACATTTCTGGTAAACCACCCGCGACGATTGAATGGGAATAAATGATGCCTTTTGGATGGCGCAGGCCTATGAGTTTGCGCTTAAAGCCAAAGAGCAGGGTGAGGTCCCTGTCGGAGCAGTTTTAGTTGCTGACGATAATGTTACTTTGTTAGGACAAGGATGGAATCAGGTCATTCAAACGAATGATCCTTGCGCTCACGCCGAGTTAATGGCTATTCGGGCCGCAGCAACGCATCTTCATAACTACCGACTCTTAAACACGACGCTCTATGTTACCCTGGAACCTTGTTCTATGTGTGCTGGTGCTTTGATTCATGCCCGTATTGCGCGTCTGGTCTTTGCCACGCGTGATTTTAAGGCCGGCGCAGCAGGTTCCGTTTATAATTTATTACAAGGGTACCCACTGAATCATCAGGTTCAAATTGATGAAGGGATTATGCAACAACCTTGTGCCACGCTATTGGCTGATTTTTTCAAAAACCGTCGTTAGTTAGAGCCGCCATCAGTATTTGTTTAAGTAAGTCTTTTTCTTCTTTATTCAAGGGATGGCCTGTCTCACTGGATATAAAGAACATATCTTCTGCTCGTTCACCTGCAGTAGCAATTTTTGCATTGTGCAAATAGATACGTAGTTTTAGGAATACGCGACTGATATTGGCTAATAGACCAGGCCGATCAGCGGTGACTAAAAATAAACGTGTTTGTTGATGTTGATTATCGTCACTAAAGGTAATTTGTGGTTTTAGATTAAAATGGGCTTGTGTGCGCGAAATCCTGCGGTGAGAGATAGTAGGGAGTTGGGTTTTATCAGCTAATTGACGCATTAATGCTTGTTGAATATCGGCAGTTCTGCGTTCATCGAAAAAAGCTTGATGATGTTCATCAAGAATAATGTAAGTATCGAGATCGTAATTATTTTCGCAAGTTAAAATAGCCGCTTCCTGAATCGTTGCATAATGATTGCTTAGTACGGTTGTCGTGATAGTAAAGCGGTCATCGCGATGTGGCATATAGATGAATACTTCCGTTCCCCCTTCGCTATGATGCGGCATAATAAGTACAAGAGGAAATTGCTGGCAGTTAAGAATAGCGACAGTGTGTCTGGCGATAACCTCGGGTGGTTCATGGAGAAAATACCTGCCTTTAAAATGGGACCATAATTCTTCAATCGCTGCCGATGAGACAGCTTCGCTTACCAAAATAGCAAGGGCTTCTTGCTTGCGTTGGTTGATAAGAACCGTTTCATCCAGCAGGGCTTGCTCTTGTTGCATGGCTTGATGGGCTGCCCAGTATAATTCTCGCAATAAAGAATCTTTCCAGGCATTCCACAGTTTTTGGTTAGTGGCGCAGATATCGGCTACAGTGAGGAGATAAAGGTATTCAAGATAATCTGCTTTGGGGAGGCAACTACAAAACTGGCGAATGGTTTTCGGATCATAAATATCCTGTCGTTGTGCTGTTTGTGACATTAATAAATGATTGCGTACTAACCAAACGAGTAAGTCTTTATCTTCCTCACTTAATTTATGGCGTAGAGCAAATTGCTGCGCTTCTTCGGCTCCTAATTCGGAGTGATCACCGCCACGTCCTTTGGCAATATCATGAAAGAGGGCAGATAAATATAAAATACCACGTTTTTTAATCGTAGCCATTAATTGTGCGGCTAGAGGAAATTGTTTGTTATAGTCGATTTTCAGAAAACGCGCTAAATTTCGAATGACGAAAAGCGTATGTTGATCAACAGTATAGATGTGGAATAAATCATATTGCATCTGTCCCGTTACTGCAGCAAAACAATCCAGATAATGCCCCAGGATCCCATATCGATTCATGTGATGTAACGCTTCATAAGGATTTTGTGCCGTATTAAAAATGGCAATAAAACATTGCGTCGCTGCTTTGGAAGAGCGAAATTGTTTATTCATTAAATAAAGATGTTGGCGAATTAGCCGAATAGTGCTTGCTCGAACACCCTCAATGTCAGGGCGTTTGGCCATCCATAAGAATAATTCAAGTAAGGCTTGGGGTTTTTGGGCAAAGACTTTAGGGTGTCTTACTTCAATATGGTTGTTTGAGAGTTGAAAAGCGCTGTCTAAACGAGTAATTAGTTGTTTTTGATGATGGACAATTGCTTCAGAAAACCATTGTACCAACATTTCATTAAGCTCACGGTTACGCTTTATAATTTTGAAATAGGCTTTCATAAATTGTTCAATGGCTAGTGAGCTTGTATTGTCCTTGAAGCCAAAAAGCGTTGCTAATTTAACTTGATAATCAAATAGTAAGCGCTCTTCACGTTTTTCAGCCATCATATGCAAAGCGAAACGGACCCGCCATAAAAAATGTTGACAGTAGATTAGTTCTTCGTATTCTTTATCGGTAATAAAACCACTATTAATCCCATCTGCCAATTTCTTGATGCCAAAATGGCGTTTGCCAATACTTAATAAAGTATGTAAATCACGTAAGCCACCCGAACCATATTTGACATTGGGCTCCAGGTTATAGGCCGTTTCACCGTATTTCGCATAACGCTGTTGCTGCTCTTGTTGTTTGGAAAAAAAATAGTCGTGGCTTGACCACATATGTAGAGGATGGGTTTGATAGAGTAATTCTTCCATCAATGCACCACGGCCGCAAATTAAGTACATATCAAGAATACTGGATATCACACTTAAATCTTTACTGGCTAGTTCAGCACAAGCTGCGACAGTAGTTATCTGATGGCTAATATCCAAACCAACATCCCAGCAATCCTGAATGAACGCCTGGGCACGTTGTGAATGGGTTTTGGTAATTTTTTCCGTATGAAGTAACAGGAAATCAACATCAGAATACAGTTGTAACTCACGACGTCCATAACTGCCTAAAGCCAAAAGACAAAATTTATTACCAAGGTGCAAGCGGTTTTTTTGGAAAAGAGTAAAAAGAACTTTATCAATAAAGGTGACTAATTTGCGTGTGATGGTACTAATACTTCCTTTTTGGCAAAATTCCTCACACAGTTCATCCTTGAACTGTTTGATGGATTGTTTTAAAAGGCGATTATCGTTCTTCATTACGTAAAGTGAGAATTTCAACCCCGTCGTCAGTAACTAGCAAGGTATGCTCCCATTGGGCAGATAAGCTGTGATCTTTGGTAACCACAGTCCAGTTATCAGGTAGCAATCGAGTATGATGTTTCCCAATATTCACCATCGGCTCAATAGTAAATGTCATTCCTGGGCGTAAAATTTCCCCAGTTCCTGGTGTACCATAGTGGAGAACCTGTGGGTCTTCATGAAAAATGCGCCCAATACCATGCCCGCAGTATTCTCGAACGACTGAGCAGCGATTTTTTTCAGCGTGTTGTTGAATCGCATGGCCAATATCACCCAGACGGGCGCCGGGTTTTACCATGTTAATACCAATAAACAGGCACTCATGAGCAACAGCAACGACATGCTTGGCTTTGACGGAAGGATTACCAATAAAAAACATTTTACTGGTGTCACCGTGATAACCATCTTTAATAACAGTAATATCGATATTGATAATATCACCGTCTTTTAGCGCCTTTTTGCCAGGGATGCCATGACAGACCACATGGTTAATTGAAGTACAAATTGATTTTGGAAATCCATTATAATTCAATGGTGCAGGAATGGCTTTCTGCTCATTGACAATATAATCATGACAGATTGAGTTGAGTTCATCAGTAGTAATTCCTTCCTGCACGTGCGGCCCTATCATTTCCAATACTTCACCGGCCAGTTTGCCAGCCACGCGCATTTTTTCAATTTCCTCAGGAGTCTTAATTGTTACTGCCATTGTTTAATCCGCAAAAAATTTAATAGTAGCATAAGCTTATCTTTATCAACACTCACCGCAGCGAATTTCGAAAGAGGCCTATTTAATTATAAAGGGAAAATTAAGATTGGCGATCCATTTTTCTGGGGATGAATGGATTAACCATTTTGAACAGAAACGGATTCACTACAATAGAAATAAAGGCACCGACAAGGATCAGGTCTTTGGCCTGCTGTGAAAGGATCCCCAGTTTGTAACCCAATTCAGCAAGAATAAATGAAAATTCACCAATTTGGGCGAGGCTTACTGAAATGGTAAGGGCCGTATAAAAAGGATAACGAAACAAAATAACAATGACAAAGGCGGCAATCGATTTCCCTAAAATAATTATCAAGGCAGTTATAAGCACCAGAAAGGGGTGTTCAACTAAAATGTCAGGGCGTAATAACATGCCTACCGACACAAAAAACAAGACAGCAAAGGCATCGCGTAAAGGGAGTGTTTCCTGTGCGGCGCGATGGCTTAAGGTGGATTCACCAAGAAACATACCGGCAAAAAAAGCACCTAAGGCAAAAGAAACGCCGAATAATTTAGCAGCCGCAAAGGCAACTACCAAGGCTACAGAAAGCACAGCCAAGCGAAATAGTTCGTTTGACCCTTTTCGGGCAACCCCGTGTAACAAACGAGGGATATAGCGCTGACCAAAAATTAACATAAGCACAATAAAGCTGGCTGCTTTAAGTAAAGTTATTAAGAAGGCCATTGCTATTTCATGGTTAAAGTAAGATGACGGGCTAGCGCCTGTCTCATAACTGGATAGCGCAGCCATCGGCGGGATAAACACAAGGATAATTACAACGGCCAGGTCTTCAACAATTAACCAACCGACGGCTATGCGTCCATAAATTGTTTTCAGCAAATTCCATTCTTCTAAAGCTCGCAATAACACCACAGTACTTGCAACGGATAAGGCTAGACCAAACACGAATCCTGCTACGAGCGGCCATCCCAGGAGGCAAGAAAATGCAGTTCCTAATAACGTTGCAATGACCATTTGTACAATGGCGCCAGGAATAGCTATTTTTTTGACGGATTGGAGATCTTTGACAGAAAAATGAAGTCCAACTCCAAACATCAGGAGAATAACGCCAATTTCAGCGAGCTCTGAAGCAAGCGCATAATTGGCAGTATAGCCAGGCGTTGATGGACCAATAGCAACACCTGCCAGAAGATAACCAACAATAGGAGAGATACGTAAACGATAAGCCACATAACCAAATAAAAAAGCTAAACCAAAACCAGAGACTAAAATAGTAATGAGAGGGATATGAGAGTCAAGCATAGTTTTTCCACCACACACTGTAATATGCAGTATAAAACACCCCCGCGACGCGGGGGTATATCAACTTAGTGACAATTTTTAAAAAGTTGTTTGCGTTTTTCCATTTGTTGTTTCATTAACGATTGAAATTGGGTTTTTTGCTCCGCAGTAAGGACATTGTACATTTGGTTTCTAGCTTTAATTTTAGCTTTTATTCCCTTACCGAGAAGTTCTATTTTTTTATCAACCAAACTATCCAGTTGGGCTTCATCGACCTTGTCAGACTGCATGAGGGTGTGGATTTGTCCACGAATATCGTCGAGCTGAGCCCAGGTATCTTTCGTGTCTGATTTGAGTTGATCTTTGATTGCTTTTATTTTCGCTTGTTGATCCGCATTAAGATTCAAAGCCTTAAGAATTTTCCCCATGCCGCCAACACAGCAATTACAGCCTTGCGTTATTTGTGTTGAGGTAGAAGCCAGTAAGGTTTGAGCCGCAAATAATGAAAAGGCCAACGTTACTGCAGTTAATATTCTTCTAGTCATGATACTATCCTTAGCTAATTTTTATGAGTTACAGCAAGCAGTATAGACGTAGCCGATTATTTTTGCGTGTTTCTCGCTAAAATTAATTATTAAATAAAGTCAATTACATTTGCTGATAACCCCAGCTTGTGGTATAAATATCGCGCTTTTAACGACACACACGTTTCGTCACATACGGTTGGGTCCCAATGCAAGGGTACCGTATGGGGGGCGTGGAGGCCTAACCCTGGAGATTTATTAATGAATGTTAGTATGCGTGAATTACTCGAAGCGGGCGCTCACTTTGGGCATAGAACCCGTTTTTGGAACCCTAAAATGGCGGAATTCATTTTTGGTTCGCGAAACAAGATCCATATCATCAACCTGGAAAAAACGCTGCCAATGCTAAATGATGTTACCAACTATGTTGGTCGTTTAGCTTCGAATAAAGCCAAAATTCTGTTTGTGGGCACTAAAAGAGCGGCTCAAGACAGTATTCGTGAGCATGCAAAGCGTTGTGGGATGCCTTATGTTGATCACCGTTGGTTGGGTGGTATGTTGACTAACTACAAAACAGTTCGTCAATCCATTTTCCGCTTGAAAGAGTTGAAAGAAATGCGTGATAAGGGCATCTTTGAATCAATGATCAAGAAAGAAGCCTTGATGCTAACCAGAGAGCTTGAAAAATTAGAGCGTGGCTTAGGCGGTATCGAAGATATGGGTGGATTGCCTGACGCGTTGTTTGTTGTTGACGTTGGTTTTGAGCACATTGCTGTTGAAGAAGCTCGACGTTTAAAAATTCCTGTTATCGGTATTGTTGATACTAATAACTCCCCTGATAACATCGATTACGTTATTCCCGGTAATGATGATTCTATGCGAGCAGTGGATATCTATGTTCGTTGTATTGCAGATGCCATCCTCGATGCTAAGCGTGGTAACACAGTTGGTGGTGTACCCTCCGATGCTGAGTTTGTGGAGATTGCTGTTGCTGATAAAGAATCAGACAAAGCGGATGAGTAATTAATTTTGAATATAAAGGGGGGCGTTGCGTCGTTAACGTGCCCCCTTTTTGCTATGTGGAGGATTGAAATATGTCGATTAGTGCTGCATTAGTCATGCAATTACGTGAGCGTACTGGCGCTGGAATGATGGAATGCAAGAAATTCTTGATTGCTACTAACGGTGATATTGAACTGGCAATTTCTGAAATGCGTAAAGCTGGACAGGCTAAAGCGGATAAGAAAGCAGATAGGGTTGCCGCAGAAGGGGTTATCGTTGTTGCTCGAGCAGCTGATGGCCGCTCTGCTGTTATGTTAGAAATTAATAGTGAAACTGACTTCGTAGCCCGTGATGAGAATTTCACTGGGTTTGCTGGTAAAGTTGCGGAAACAGCATTAAGAAGCGCAGCCAACGACGTGACTGTTTTAGCAAATGAAACTTTAATCAGTGCTAATAATACGATTGAACAAGCACGACAAGAACTCGTTGCTAAAATCGGTGAGAATATCAAGTTGCGCCGCATGGAGAGAATGCAGTGTGATGGCGTTATTGGTTTCTACCTCCATGGTACTCGCATTGGTGTTATGGTTGCTCTTAAGAATGGTGATGAAGCGCTTGCAAAAGATATTGCTATGCATATTGCTGCTAGCCGTCCGCTGGTAGTTAATCGTGATCAGGTTCCTGCAGAAGCGATCGAAAATGAGCGTGATATTTTCACAGCACAAGCACGCGAGAGTGGTAAGCCACAAGACATCATTGACAAAATGATTGAAGGGCGTATCAACAAGTTTATTGATGAAGTCAGTCTCTTAGGTCAGCCTTTTGTGAAGGATCCCAACAAGAAAGTGGGGCAATTACTAAAAGAAAAAAATGCTGAAGTAATCTCTTTCATTCGCTTCGAAGTAGGTGAAGGTATCGAGAAGAAAGAAGATAATTTCGTAGAAGAAGTAATGGCTCAGGTTCGTGATTAATTATGAATGGTAATCAGCATCCGCAATTAAAATATAAACGCATTTTACTTAAGTACAGTGGTGAAGCGTTAATGGGACAAGCCCAATTTGGTATTGACCCGTCTGTTCTTGACCGTATTGCCAATGAAGTGGCTGAACTTATTCACATGGGTGTTGAAGTCGGCTTGGTGATTGGCGGTGGCAATTTATTTCGTGGTAAAGCCTTGTCTGAGGCTGGCTTAGGCCGAGTTACCGGCGATCATATGGGTATGCTTGCCACTGTCATGAACGCCTTGGCCTTGAGAGATGCGTTGGAGCGTATTGATTTACCAGCGCGGATAATGTCAGCCATTCCTATGATGGGAATGGTTGACCCTTACCACCGCCGTAAAGCTATTACCCATTTACGCAATGGGCATGTCGTTATTTTTGCTGCGGGTACTGGAAATCCGTTTTTTACGACAGATTCTGCTGCCTGTTTACGTGCCATTGAAGTTGGAGCGGATGTCGTGTTAAAAGCGACAAAGGTAGATGGTATTTATTCGGATGATCCGATTAAAAATCCTCAGGCGACCCGTTATGATTACTTAACCTACAAAAAAGTATTGAGTGACGGATTGCAGGTAATGGATTCTACTGCCATTTGCTTATGCCAGGATCACGGTATGCCTTTACAAGTATTTAAGCTGACGGCTCCAAATGCGCTAAAGAAAATTGTCCTTGGTGAACGTGTTGGTACCATAGTAGGAGCAAACCATGATCAATGATATTAAACAAGACGCTGAAAAGCGGATGAAAAAAACCGTTGAGACTTTGCAACATGATTTGACTAAGATTCGAACTGGTCGTGCTAACGCCGGTTTATTGGATCATGTGCAGGTTGATTACTACGGTACACTAACTCCCTTGAATCAAGTAGCCAATATTACGAGTAGTGATTCCCGGACTTTACTGGTAACACCTTGGGAAAAAGCGATGGTCGCAGCTATTGAGAAAGCGATTTTGACCTCTGATTTAGGCTTAAACCCAGCAACAGCAGGTAGTGCGATCCGCGTACCGATGCCTCCTTTGACTGAGGAGCGTCGTAAAGAATTGATTCGTGTTGTCAGAGCTGAGGGTGAGCAAGGTCGGGTAGCGATTCGAAATATACGCCGTGATGCAAATACCCACCTTAAAGAGCTTGTCAAAGAGAAAGAAATTTCTGAAGATGATGAGCGTCGAGCCGGAGAAGTTATTCAGAAGCTTACTGATAAATACATCGCTGATGTTGACGCAACGCTTGTTGAAAAAGAAAAAGATTTAATGGAAATTTAATGACATTTCAACTATCTTGACGATTGTGCCTTGATTTTCTGTGCTCCGCTGCGATGCTCGATAATCAAGGCACAAGTCAATTGCACCTAGTTTTTTATCTCCGCTACACAACCCCATTTACTATCCCAAGTCAAATGTTTAATTTTTTTACTTTGCTTAAGAAGATCCAGTAAAGAAGCGACAGTCTCGCTTTTGCAGGCCAGTATGATCATGTTGGGACAATTTTTAACGGGTAAAGCAACTGTAGCAGATAAAAATTGTTGTCGGATAAGTTGAAAAATTGGCCATTGTTCATGTCTGTTGGCTAAATTTACCGCGAGAATACCGCCAGGTAACAGTGAATGCTTACAATTAACAAAAAATTGTTCCGTATTACATTGGGGTGGGAAGGCTTCAGCGCTGAATAAGTCAACAAGTAGATGTTGAAATTGCAGGGTAGTTTGTTGCAAAAATAGACTGGCATCCTGATGTACAATATGAACGTTTTTAAGGTTATTAATCATAAAAAATCGTTTCGCAATATCAATCACCTCGCTATTGTTTTCTACCACTGTCAGTTGGGAGTCTGCCAATAGGGAAGATAATGCATGAGCCGCTCCGCCGCCTCCAAGACCTAGCATACAGCAATTAGCTGGTTGTAATTGCACCGTCAAAATAAGCGATTTGATATACCGTAATGCTGGTCGGTGGGGAAAATATCTGTTTAAAACAGTTTGTAATGCAGTACCATCAAACTTTAACCAGCGAAAGAAAAAATTTTGAAAAACTCTGACTCCTGTTGATGAGCGATAAATACATCGTCCTGCGAAAGTTTTCCACATACCCTTACTCAGTTTTTTCGCGTTGAAAAGGATAAAGTGCCCCCAGGTTTAAGAGACTGCTTAACTCATCTAAGGCTGATAAACACTCATCAATAAGTAAGGGATCACGCAAGTCGTTCGCTTGTAATTGAGTACGGTAATGGCGTTTAACCCAAACCTCAAGACGGTCTAGTAGCGTATCATTTACTAAAACACCCTGGTGCATTGCTTGTAGCTCTAATTCGGTTAAAGGAACACGTAATCGCAGGCAAGCGGGCCCCCCTCCATTACGCATACTTTGCCTAAGATCAAGATAGTGCACAGCAGCGATAGGATTTGTATTATCAGCTAGTAACTCATCAATCAGTGCCTTAACCACAGTATTTTCCTGGCATTCACCAGGAGCAATCAAAATCATCCTGCTATTTTCTGCAGCATTAGGCAGGGTAATCAGTTGTGAGTTAAAGAGATAAGAGCCGACTGCTTCGGCGACACTGAGGCGATTACGGTTAACTTTCAGGATCTGAATTTGAAAGTTAGCTTTAGTTTGCAACTCATTCAGAAGCTCCGTTTGACACCAAAAAGCATCCTCATGAATGAATAGCACCGATTCATTGGCGACAGCGATGACGTCATTATGAAAAACACCCTGATCAATTGCCAGTGGATTTTGGCAGGCAAAAATAACTTGATTGGGATTTAACAAATGCGATCGGGCAATTGCCTGGGAGGCTTCAAGTGTTTGCCGCGCGGGGTATTTTAAGGGACTGTTCGGTGAGCCAGAATTTTTTGCTAACGCCTGTTTACCGTAAACAAATAAATTTATAGCGGCTGCATTATGCTTAGTGCATAGACGATTATGATTGGCTGCACCCTCATCGCCTGTAATGGCACTTCTCGGTAGTACAGGGTGATGATTAAAGTAAGTTTTATCGTGAAAAAGCGTTTGCAACAAATAACTCGAAAAATCGGCTTCCTGATAACGATGTAAATTACTAATTAAATTGGCTGCTGTAAAATGAACTCGCTTATCAGCGGTATCAACGCTTGCTGAGACAGTTGCGGCGTTAGCAGTCCACATGCTGGAAGCAGAATAGCAGGCATTCAACAACTCAGGAGCGCCGCGATAGGCTTTTTCAATCTGTTGTGCAGCTGTACCGCTAAACCCCAATTGATACAATAAATGTAGATTAGGACGTTGGTGCGGTGGCAACAAAGCCTGCTTGATGCCAGATTGATGCAATAAGCGCATTTTAGCAAGCCCCTGAAGCGCAGCTGCCTGAGGATTGGAGACACTCAACGCATTTGATGCAGAAGCAAGGTTACCCGCAGCAAGGCCTGCATAATTGTGTGTTGGACCAACCAGACCATCCAGATTTAATTCATAGGTTTGCATAAACTTAGCTCAAGTCGATGCCGGGCAATAGTTGCGCTGGCGTGGTTAAATGAGGTTGCTCCATACTGGCAATAGGATAAGCGCAATAATCTGTAGCAAAATAAGCGCTGGGACGATGGTTACCACTACGACCTATACCACCAAATGGAAGGCTGCTTGCAGCACCAGTGGTTGGCCTATTCCAATTGATTAGGCCTGCACGTACCGTATGGTAGAATCGCTGATAGTGTTCTGGATTGTCGCTTAACAAGCCTGCTACCAAGCCATAACGTGTTTGATTGGCAAGTGCCAAAGCGTCTTCAAAATTCTGATAACGATAAACCTGAACCAAGGGAGCAAAAATTTCTTCATCAACAATTGTATGAGCTTTGGTCATATCAATGATGCCGGGGGAAAGCAAGCCTGTATTCTCGGTAAGTAAAGACATGGTTAACAAGGCAACACCGCCATTTTGAAGCAGTTTTTTCTGTGCGTGCAGATGCTGTAGGGCATGCTCGTGACTAATAACGGGTCCTAGGAAAGGCTCTGGCTTCTCGGTAAATGCGCCAATACGCATTTTTTCACAAGCGTTTATAAAACGTGCAAGGATTTGATCACCCAATTGGTTATCTGCAATAAATAGTCGTCTCGCACAACTACACCGTTGGCCGGCAGTGATCATTGTGGAAACCAGCGTATGATAAATAGCAGCATTCACATCATTAACCTCATCAATGATGAGTGGATTATTGCCTCCCATCTCCAGTGCCAAAATAACCTCTGGTTTGTCACTAAAATGCTGGTGAATCTGCTGGCCTGTACGATAGCTGCCTGTAAAGTAAACGCCCTGGATGTCGGCTGCGAGGAGCTCTTTGCCGCAATCAGCATTACCTTGCACACAATTAATAACACCTTGCGGTAAACCGCTTTCGTGCCAGCAGTGAACAATGAATTGTGCAACTGCTGGAGTCAGCTCACTTGGTTTATAGATAACCGTATTTCCTGCTAATAGGGCAGGTACAATATGGCCATTACTTAAATGGGCAGGAAAATTAAAGGCACCCAGAACAGCAACGACGCCATGTGGCTTATAACGCAGGCAGGCGTTTCCATCCGGCAGTGTGGTTTGTTTTTCGGCATTACGCTCTTGATAGGCTTGAATCGATAAATTAATTTTAGCGATAACCGCATTAACTTCGGTTAATGATTCCCATAAAGGTTTTCCTGTTTCCAAGGAAATTAGGTAGGTAAGCTCATTACGTTTCGTTTCCACTTCCTTGGCAAAAAGCTGCAAATAGTTGGCTCTCGTAGCAACATCCAGGGAAGACCAATAAGGCAAAGCAAGATGGGCTGCCTCACAGGCTTTTGCTATTTCTGCAGGCGTTGCGCTAGTACCTTGCCAAATTACTGAATTATCTGCAGGATTCCTGGAGACAAACAGTTTTCCTTCTCCTTGTACCCAATGGCCTCCAAAATAATGATTTGCTGTGCTGTTATTTTGTTGGCCTAAATTCATTTTTTCTGCTCACTATAAATAGTTGGTTCTTCAATCTGTAAAGGGGCGATCCGTAGACAATCACCCCGTTTGACTTCCAAGAGTCGAGCGGTTTCCTTGCTAATAATACAAGAGGCTTGCTGAGTATTAAAAATAGCTTGACTAACAGTGGCGCGAAAATCAAGTTTCGTATTTGCAAGTAAAAAACGTTTGCTACCAACCTCATCACTAATACTTTTAATAGTCATAATGCGACTGGCTGCAAGCGTGCGTATCTGGTTCCGTGGAGCCTCAATTGTGGGCCCTGCATCGAAAATATCGACATAACAGTGGTAGCGAAAGCCTTCATGTAACAAGATATTCATTGCCGGGACAGTGGATTGATGTGGTTTGCCAATCACTGCTTGTGCTTCTGGTGCAAGTAATTTGACATATAGCGGGTTTCTTGGCATTAAATCCGCAATAAATTGCTTGTTCGTCGAAATTGTTAAGCGATCAGCATCAGCAAAAGGCATATGAAAAAAATGCCTTCCTACATTATCCCAGAAAGGGGAGTGTCCCCATTCGTCGGAGATACCGCGCATTTCGGCAATGATGGTAGAGGCAAAGCGATTGGGATAGTGGGCAATAAAGAGAAAACGGGCTCGTGAAAGAAGCAAACCATTACTACTCTGTCTGTAAGCAGGCTCTAGAAACAAAGTACATATTTCACTGCGTCCTTGATTGTCATTAACCAGGCTTAGTACTTCATAATCACTGCGAATATTAAGAGAATGGCAGATTCGGGTGCGTTTAGATAACTTGTAGGAGTAGAAAGGGAGTTCATGTCCAGTCGCTGCTTCAATCGCCGAGGTTCCAATAACTTGCCCTTTTTCTGGTTCTTCCAATACAAATAGATAGTACTCACTTCTTGGCTTGTGAACCGTTTTTTCAAAAGAAGCACAAGACCAGGCAAGGCGCTTGCGGAGAAGTTCTTTATCTTTTGGCAGTGTGGTCATGCCAATACCGCAATGTTCAGCAAGATGAAAAATAGCATCCAGATCAGTTTCTCGCGCACGGCGAAATAGCATCATCTTATTAATTCCTCAAGCCCACCATTTGCCAAATCAAGAAGTAACAGGGTGCTAAGTGAAGCACGTTCAACAAGGCTATCCAGTAACACAAATTCATTGGGACTATGAATATTGCCTCCGCGAACACCTAAGGTATCAATAACCGCTAAACCATGCTGCGCAAGATTGTTGCCATCACAACAGCCGCCACTATCTTGCCAGTCTATCGATAAACCGAGTGCTCGTCCAACCTGTTTGATGCGGTTAAATAGCCGTTCAGTCCCCTCGCTGATTCGTTTAACTGGCCGGCCGAAGTCACCATGAAGGGTTAATGAATAATCGTCACGTTTCATTTTATTGATAAGCGTAGTGAGTTGCTGTCGTACCCATACTTCGTCGTCTGGCTGATTGATACGAACATCCAATTTGGTAACTGCTTTATCAGGTACAACATTCAATGCTTCGCCACCAGCAATTTTACCGACATTAATAGTAACACCATCCCGTTGTCCATTTAGGGCGTGGATAGCGGTAATTGCTTCAGCAAGATAGCAAATAGCGTTGCGCCCCTCAAAGAAAGCACGACCTACATGTGCTGATCGACCGGTAGCAACGAGGGTCAATTTGCCACTGCCGCGACGATTTTTAGCCAATGTACCCTCGGTATTCATGGCCGGTTCGTAAATCAAGGCAGCCTGATAGTTAGCAGCAATTTCTGCCAGAAAAGGGCTTGAAGTAGGGGAGCCAATTTCTTCATCGGCATTAATCATTACATCCCAACCGAGCCCGGAAGCAGTAGAACTTTCTTCAAAAGCAGCCAAGGCATGTAACATGACGATAATGCCCCCTTTCATATCGGCAACGCCAGGGCCGTTTATTTCATTATCATTCAAGTAGGTTAGGTTTTGAAAGGGGTGATTTGCTGCATAGACTGTATCCATATGCCCACACAGTAGAACACGACGTTTTAATTCAGGTCGTTTACGAATGAAAAGGATATCTCCGCAATGCTGGACTATCGTGTCACCCGTCATGTTGATGGTGGTTGTAACAGGTGGTTTAGGCGTTTGTATTTTATCCGCGACAGGCATGAATGCATTGCTTAACAACTGATGCATCTGTGCCAAGCCTTGTAAATTTTCTGTACCGGAGTTGATGGTGCAGAATTGATGTAATTGCTCTATCATGGCCTGCTTACGGCCACTCAAAGCGTGAACCAATTCCTTTGTTGCTCGATCCATTACATTCACTCATACACAAAGCTTATGACATTAGCGGAAATTCTCATGCTCCGCAATATAGCCGGTCACTTCATGGGGGAGTACTGCAGCAGATGAATAGTTACTTCCTAACCTAAGTGGAAGAAGAATGCGCTAAGAATAGGAAGAGGGGATTGAACTTTGTATAATGCTGATTTTGTTGGAGAAATCGTGTACTGTTTATTGGAAAAAGTCCATCCGCAATGGCACAAGATAGTGGCTCAGGCCCTGGAACAGGTTGATAAAGATTATCTTTTACAATTACAAAATAGTAGCCATTGGTTGCCGGGCATCAATGCTTTGTTTGCTGCTTTTAGCCTCCCTCTCTCTGATACGAAGTATATTTTATTGGGTGAATCACCTTATCCTCGTCCCGAATCAGCGAATGGTTATGCTTTTTGGGATAACTCGGTTCATAATTTGTGGAGCCAAACAGGACTTAGCAAAGAAGTGAATCGTGCAACCTCTCTGCGTAACTGGATAAAAATGTTATTGGTTGCCAGGGGTGATTTGCAACAGGATCGCTCACAGGCAGCCATTGCGACGCTTGATAAATCGCATTATTGGCAAACGGCAGAACAGTTTTTTATCTCTCTGATTAATAAGGGTTTTTTACTTTTAAATGCGTCTTTGGTGTATAGTGAAGATAAGGTAAGGTTTCATGCAAAGCACTGGCGTCCTTTCATGCACAGTTTGCTAACGCAACTGGCTCAATACAATCAAACGTTGCAGTTAATTTTATTCGGTCGTATTGCTGAAGAAATACCAGAGGCCAGTTTTTTTTCTTGCTTAATCGCAGAGCATCCTTACAATTTAAGTTTCATTTCCAATCCGATGGTATTGGAGTTTTTTAAACCTTTGGACTTACTGAGTTGCCATGAATAGTAAATCGACGATAGATTCGCAAGAAATTGCCAAATTTGCTCAGCATGCTGCACGCTGGTGGGATAAAAATGGGCCGCTAAAAACGTTACATGATATAAATCCTGCACGCCTTGAGTTCATAAATGACCATTGTGAGCTCAACCAAAGTACAATCCTCGATGTTGGTTGCGGTGGCGGTATTTTATGTGAAGGAATGGCTGTACAGGGTGCTAATGTAACAGGTCTGGATGTTGAAACAGAGGCAATTGAAGCTGCTAAAGCGCATGCCAAAGAAAGCAATTTGGTCATTGATTATAGTTGTTGTCCTATCGAAGACTATGAGAGCCCACTGTTTGATGTAGTGACCTGCATGGAAATGCTGGAGCATGTACAAGAGCCACAGTTAGTGATAGAGCATTGTGCTCGCTTGCTAAAGCCGGGAGGCTATCTTTTTTTATCTACTATCAATAGAACATTTAAAGCGTATACCACAGTGATTTTGGCAGCAGAATATCTATTAGGGTTATTGCCTAAACAAACACATGATTTTGATAAATTTATTAAACCTAGCGAAATGGTGGCCATGTTAAGAACAGCGGGTCTTGAATTTATTGGTATGAGTGGCTTGTCGTATAATCCATTAAGCCGCATAGCAGGATTAAAAGAGGCCGTTGATGTTAATTATTTAGTGTCTTGCTTCAAGCCTTGAGCTTTTTTATCCCCGTAACGCTGTTGGTAACGTTGATGGGCATATTTAGCCTGCTCCTCTGTAACAATATCCACCTCATTACCAAATAAGTCGACACGGGCTGTGTTGGCTTTTTGGCAGTTTAAGTAAGCAGGGGATGAACTGTAATAGCTAAGGGCTTCGCGTAAGGCTTTCTTACTAAAAGTGGGTGTATCCAAACGTTCGTAAAAATCGATAATGTCGTCGAAGATACCAATTTGCAGTGGTTTGACCTGATTTCCCTTTTTAAAAAAGGCATTGGGGAAATGTTCTATTAACCAATCAATGATTTGCAATTTATCTTTTTTAACGCTTTCGTTTTGCCTATTCATACTCACACACTCTGAAGCAATTAAATCCCGATTAAACTACCATAAATAGTAGCTTTAGCAAGGCGCTTTCGCGATTTAATCAGTAAAAAGTCAGTTTTTTGCTACTAAGGAGTAAACTAATTAGGCAGAAATAGGAGTCAATTTGAGGCACTATCAGTTATCTTTTATCACTAGTTTGTCTTGCATTGCTCCAAGACATTTCTCAATCTATAGTAAGAAAACGGTGCTTAATCAAATGAAATTACTCTTCATTTAAATGTAACTTTATGAATAGTAACTATTTAATTTTATTTAGGAAAGAAAATGCTTCATTTGAATGATAATTGGTTGTCTTGCACAACAGAAAGCTAATTGCTAAATTTTAAGCATGACTTCAACGGATTTGGGGTCGTCCAAAAGGAATTGTAATCATAAGGAAATGATGATCAGGGATGATTTTTTTCAGGATAGGATGTCCTGAAAGGATGATTGCAAAAAGCCAGGGCCTAAAACCCTGGCTTTGTTATTTATACTGATGCGTAACCTGAATGAGAGAGATAGTAGCTATCAGGATAGTAAGCAAACACCACTGAACCCCCTTTGATTGTGTTAATTACTGGTTTCGCCAGGGTTTTAGCAATAGAAGGGCATCCCCAGCTTCGTCCTGCTCGTCCAGCCTTCTTAATGAAATCCGGTTCTACATACCATGCGCCATGGATTACCACTCGTCTGTTAAAAGCATTGTCATTAAAACCTCTTTCTAGGCCCTGGAGGTTCAAAGAATAACCCTTGGAGCCCATGTAAGTATTACGAGTAACATAGGTACCTAGGCTGGTTTCTTTACTGGAAACTTTGTTAGAAAAATGATGTGGAGTATCCATTCCCGAATTCTTACCATGTGCTACGTAAGTATTGTATAAAAGTCGTTCTTTGCTGAGATCAAAAATCCACATCCGTTGTTTGTTAGATGGTAAGGAATAATCAATAACAGTTAAAACTGGTTTTTTAACTGCGCCTTTGTCGGCGGCTTTTTTATAAGCAGTCAGAGCAAGCTTAAGAACTCTTCTGTTAAGTTTAGGGGCTTTTTGACTTAGATGTTGAACGTGTTTGTTGACATCAAAGCCAGTTTTTATTCCATGGGGTGTAGTCCCCGTAGTAGCGGTAGTGGAAAAGAAAGCCGCAGAAAGTATGCTTAATATAGTACTCATATTACTCCTTTTTTCTTGTTAACTCGCCTTGAAACAAGGTCTACAGAAAGGTGGTGATTATATTTACAACTAATGCAAATGTAAAATCACAAGGGGTATCCTTGCACATTAGGGATAAATATTAATCAATTCAGAGGGTTAACAAATGATTAGACTAAATTAATTGGCTAATAGTACATTAAATAGTTCAAAATGTAAACTAAGTATGCGAATTTTCGCCCGCCTTGCGGTTCTAAATTAGGTCAATTAGTGCGTAATTAGATCTGTTTTTGCTTGTCGAGCAAGCCATTTTTGCTCCATTTGGGCTGCGATTTAGTCTGTTTTATTGTTGTGATTGCAACAGATGGATTTCAATTAGAAATATTCTGCATTATTATCGCTTGATATTTTTTGACCCGTTGGATTGGAGGCAATATGCTTGAACGCTACTCAGCACAATTTCCGCAAGGTACACGTGCGCAGATTAACAAAGCGTATCGGATTGACGAATTAACATTAATGACCGAGCTTATCGAGAAAGCAGCATTAAGTAGTGAGCAAGTTGTTGCTATTCGCAATACGGCAACCCATTTAGTTGAACAGGTTCGTTCGGAGCGTAAGAAAAGCACAGGGATTGATTCCTTTTTGACACAGTATTCTCTTAGCAGCGATGAAGGGATTGCACTGATGTGTTTGGCGGAAGCGTTATTACGTGTGCCCGACAATGCCACTATCGACAGTTTAATAAAAGACAAGCTCACAACAGCTGACTGGAAGGCACACCGAGGCCAAAGTGATTCCTTTTTTGTTAATGCAACAACCTGGGCTTTGATGCTAACTGGGAAGGTTTTAACCCCGGAGCGCGCTGACTCAGTGCTAAGTAAGGCTGTATTCAAATTAATTAACCGCAGCGGTGAAGGGGTTGTGCGTAAGGCTGTTGATAAAGCAATGCGTATTATGAGTAAACAATTTGTAACCGGTCGAACGATCAAGGAAGCATTGTCTCGAGCAAAGAAAAAAGAAGCGATAGGGTACCGCTATTCCTATGATATGTTAGGCGAAGCAGCACTCACTGCTGTTGATGCGGATCGCTATTTCACTGCTTATAAAGAAGCTATTGAAGCAATAGGGAATAGCGTGGATGAGCGTACGAATGTTTATCAGCGCGCAGGCATTTCAATAAAACTTTCTGCGTTACATCCGCGTTATCAAGAAGCAAAGCGTGCGCGAGTTATGGAGGAGTTATCTCCGAAGCTCTTGGCGCTTGCTCAATTGGCCAAACAATATGATATTGCGCTAACGATTGATGCTGAAGAGTCAGAGCGACTTGATTTATCCCTTGATGTTATTGAACGTGTTTTTAGTGATGATAGCTTGTATGGCTGGCATGGGTTTGGAATGGCGGTGCAATCCTATCAGAAACGAGCCTTTTATTTGTTGGATTGGGTGGCTGCTCTGGCAAGAAGCAAACAGCGACGAATGATGGTTCGTTTGATTAAGGGGGCTTATTGGGATAGTGAGATTAAGAAAACACAAATGCAAGGCTTTTCCGAATATCCCGTATTTACCCGCAAAGTATTTACCGATGTATCGTTTCAAGCCTGTGCTAAAAAATTATTGACAATGACAGATGCTATTTACCCGCAATTTGCTACCCATAACGCCTATTCTGTTGCCATGATTTTAAATCTGGTGGGTGATTACCGTGATTTTGAATTTCAATGTCTGCACGGTATGGGTAACGAACTTTATGAGCAGGTTGTTCCAGCAAATCGTCTTGGTATACCATGCCGAATCTATGCGCCAGTTGGGAGTCACGAAGATTTATTACCCTATCTGGTTCGTCGTTTACTGGAAAATGGAGCAAATTCTTCTTTTGTAAATCGTATTGTTGATGAAAAAGCGCCAATCAGTACTTTGGTTGAAGATCCGGTAAGTAAGGCTAATCACTTACTGAGTAAGATAAACCAAAATATTCCTTTACCAGCGTCCATTTTCTTACCGGAAAGAAAAAATTCCGCCGGTTTTGATTTTTCTGATCGGGAATCAGTAGCCGCCTTACAACAGCTCTATATGAATATGGATCTGGCCCATTGGCAGGCCAACCCTATTATAGCAGGTAGACAGGGTGGTGAAGTTGATAGAAGTGTAACGTCACCACAAAACCCAGGACAATTGATTGGTAGGGTAAGTGACGCTACGTTACAGGATATCGATTGGGCTTTATCCCAGGGAGAACGGGCTTTCCCGGCGTGGAGTAATAGACCGGTTAGTGACCGAGCCGCTTGTCTTGAGCGCTTTGCCAATCTTTTAGAAGAAAATATGCCAGAATTGCTTGCTATGGCTTGTTTAGAGGCAGGTAAGACCTGGAGTGATGGTGTAGCGGAAGTGCGTGAGGCAGTAGATTTTTGTCGTTACTATGCCATGATGGCTGAAAAACTAATGGCTAAACCTGTACGCCTTCATGGCTATACAGGAGAATTAAACGAGCTCAGCCTACATGGTCGAGGTGTTGTTTTATGCATTAGTCCATGGAATTTTCCTTTAGCTATCTTTACCGGCCAAGTTGTTGCCGCCTTGGTAACCGGGAATTGTGTGATTGCCAAACCGGCTGAGCAAACATCCTTAATTGCTGCTTTCGCAGTCAAACTGATGCACCAAGCCGGTATTCCAGTTGATGTTGTACAATTATTACCCGGTAATGGTGAAGCAGTGGGAGCTCCCCTGGTGGCGGATCGCCGTATAAAAGCGGTAATTTTTACTGGCTCAACACAGACAGCAGAAAGTATTAATAAAATTTTAGCGGTTCGTGGTGGAGAAATTATTCCTTTGATTGCTGAGACAGGTGGTCAAAATGCCATGATTGTTGATTCGTCTGCTTTGTTAGAACAAGTGGTTGTTGACACAATTGCGTCAGCTTTTGGTAGTGCGGGACAGCGTTGTTCGGCTTTACGGGTTTTATATGTGCAAGAAGAAGTCTATCCACGTATACTCGAACTGCTTAAAGGGGCGATGGCTGAACTGCAAGTTGGTGATCCACGTTGGCTTGCTACGGATGTAGGACCTGTAATTGATAGTGAAGCTTTGGCTGGATTAAAAGCCCATGTGGTCGCTATGCAACAAAATTATGAGATTATTTATCAATGCAAGCTGCCGGAAGAATGCGAAACAGGTTATTTCATGCCGCCTACGGCGATTGCTATTGATAATATAGCTGCTCTTAAAAAGGAAGTGTTTGGACCAGTGCTCCATGTCATTAGTTATAAGCGTAAAGCGTTAGACAATGTTATCGAACAGATTAATAGTACTGGCTATGGTTTAACTTTGGGAATACATAGCAGAATCAGTCAAACGGTTGAATATATCCGACAACGAGTGCACGTTGGGAACTGTTATGTTAACCGTAATATGATCGGTGCTGTGGTTGGTTTGCAACCTTTTGGTGGTGAAGGCCTTTCCGGTACGGGACCTAAAGCAGGGGGGCCACATTATTTATTGCGTTTATGTCATGAGCGAACTTACACAGTAGATACCACTGCAGCAGGAGGTAATGCCAGTTTGATGTCGATTCCTGAAGGGATTTAGCTGTTTATACTCATAAAAATAATGTCATTCCCGCATAGGCGGGAATCCACCTTACAAAAGAGCCAGGTAGTCTGTTTGCTTGTAAACAGGCTACCGCGGTTTGATGTCCGTGCAGCAAGGCGCAGAAATGACGGTCATCGCTAGTCAATATAATGGTTGGGATGGGTTTTATCAAACGCCTCATCGTGTTTTTTAGCAAACCACCAGGGCAGTGCCACAAAGACAAATAAACCGCCACATAAAAACATTTCAAAAAAGAAAATATTATTAATTGGAATTTGTGTGGGTGGTACAAAACCTATAACCATTGCAGCAAGGCAACAAATAAGCCCAATACCAGCGACTAACCACATCACCAGGTTTCCTCCGGGTATTTTATAGCTGCGTGGTTGATCTGGTTTGCTGTAACGCAATTTTATTGCTGCAGCGAACATGAAAATATACACTAATAAAGCCATTTGGGCACTGAGATCGCTCAGTAGCCAATAAGCGGCATTAATTGAATCCAGTAAGATGAATACAGAGCTTAAAAGAGTAAAAATAATACCCTGGGTAATTAAAATAGCGACAGGAGCTCCATAGCGGTTAACCTTGGCAAATAGTTGCGGTAGAGAACCATCGAGTGCAGAGACCAGTAACCCTTTAGTTGGACCAATAATCCATGCTGATACACCACTTAAGCCACCGAGAATAATGAACACAGCAATCAACGGAGTCATCCAGGGCATGTGGTAAGAATCAAAGAATATGGCATAGGCATCAATCAAGCCGGAAACCACACTTAATTGATGATTAGGCACTACAAGAACAATAGCCAGGGAGCCACCTACGAGGGTGGCGAAAATAAGAATAGCTGAATACAAAATGGCGCGAGGGTAATCGCGTTGGGGGTTTTTAACTTCTTCTGCATGTACAGCAGACATTTCCATCCCGAGTAAGCCAAATAATACAGCTGAAAAAAGGGATAAATTTCCTATCGAACTGAAATCCGGGATCCAGGATGAGGGCATATCTGTAGTAAGCGGGCGGCCTTGAAAAAACCAAATAGCTCCTAAAAGGCTGATACCCACCATAGGCAAAATCGTACCAAGACTAGCACCAATAATACTAACGATACTGGATAGTCTCATACCAAAACAATTAAGTAAGGTAAAAAGCCAAAAAAGGCTCAACACAGTAATGAGAAGATAGGCTTTATTATTAGCAAGCTGGGGTGCAAAAAGATAGGATAAAGTCGCTGCTATAAAAGCGAGAATGGTTGGATACCAGACCACATTATAAATC
The DNA here is from genome assembly GCF_048553315.1 of Legionella sp. ST3F1. NCBI lineage: Bacteria > Pseudomonadati > Pseudomonadota > Gammaproteobacteria > Legionellales > Legionellaceae > Legionella > Legionella sp. ST3F1. Next base: position 66,669 of record NZ_JBLZIO010000006.1, read on the forward strand.
CATTGCAGCCAAATGGTAATAAAGCCAGCACGACGACCAAATGCTTCACGTACCCAAACATAAAGGCCGCCTGTATTGGGATAAGCTGTTGCTAATTCAGCGGCAACCAGAGCAATAGGAATAAAAAAAGTGATTGCCGCAACTAAATAATAAGTGACTAAAGGCAGGCCTAATTTTGCACTGATAGGAAGCGTGCGCAAACTATCAACTGCAATCACATTAATCATAACTAGAGAAAAAACCGACAAAACTTTTTTAGAAGAACGCATGCGGGGTCCTTAGTGGATGCAGCTTAAGACAATTGGCGGTGTCTGATCATGCAGAATAAATAGGTAAAATTTGTAAGCGGGGAAATTTAGCAGTTTACCTTTATAAAATCAATCTGCACAGCCTTTGGAAACCCATAAAAGGGCTTTGGGACTGCGGAATTTATCAGGCTCCACAGTCCCTGAAAGATCAGATTAAATTGCGTAACACATACTGCAAGATTCCACCATGACGGTAGTACTCCAATTCATTGGCTGTATCGATACGACAGAGCACCTCTACTTTGTTTTCACTACCATCTTGTCGTGCGATAACCATGGTTAGTTTTGCTCCAGGTTTTAGTGAGTCATCAACAGCAATGCTGATTCGCTCGGAACCATTAAGTTGTAAAGTCTTTCTTGTTGTATCCCCCTGGAATTGCAGGGGCAGCACACCCATACCAATCAGGTTGGAACGGTGGATGCGTTCGAAGCTCTCAGCAATTACTGCTTTGACACCCAGGAGGTTTGTCCCTTTTGCTGCCCAATCCCGTGATGAGCCTGTACCGTATTCTTTCCCAGCGATAACTACAAGCTGTTGATGTTCTTTTTGATACAGCATGGAGGCATCATAGATTGACATGATTTTGTCTGAAGGGATGTGGCGAGTAACACCGCCTTCAACCTCAGGGGTCATTTCATTGCGAATGCGGATATTGGCGAAAGTGCCTCTCATCATGACCTCATGATTGCCGCGGCGTGAGCCATAAGAATTAAAGTCAGCCTCACTAACCCCTTTGGATTTCAGGTATAAGCCAGCAGGAGAGTTTGCTTTAATTGAGCCGGCAGGCGAAATATGATCAGTAGTAATCGAGTCGCCTAAAAGCGCCAGGACATAAGCTTTAGTTACTGGCTTAATTGCCTGCGGTTTGGCTGAAAGATTTTCAAAAAAGGGCGGGTGTTGGATATAGGTAGAATTGGCATCCCAACTATAAGTAGATCCGCTACTTGTTTTGATTGCTTGCCAGTGTTCATCCCCTTGAAATACTTCAGCGTATTCCTTACGAAACATTGTGCCAGATACTTGAGCAACTGCTGCTGCGACTTCCGCATTACTTGGCCAGATATCTTTGAGGAATACATCGTTGCCATCTGTATCTTGTCCCAGTGGTTCCTGGCTTAGATCAATACAAGTGGTACCGCTCAATGCATAAGCAACAACGAGCGGAGGTGATGCCAGCCAGTTGGCTCGCACTTGTGGATGAACTCTGCCTTCGAAGTTTCGATTACCAGAAAGAACAGAGCAGACTACGAGGTCGTTATCAGCCACGCAATGGGCAATGTCATCAGGCAACGGGCCTGAGTTGCCTATGCAGGTAGTACAACCATAACCCACCAGATTGAAGCCAAGTTGATCTAAATAAGTTTGTAACCCGGCATGGCGCAAATAATCAGTGACTACTTTTGAACCGGGAGCCAAAGAGGATTTGACCCAGGGTTTACGTGAGAGGCCTTTTTCAACTGCTTTTTTAGCAACTAGACCGGCAGCCATTAGTACACTGGGATTAGAGGTATTGGTACAACTGGTTATAGCGGCAATTACAACATTACCATGATGCATCTCAAACGCATTGTTTTTGACTGGAAAGGCTTTTCCCTTTTCTTTTGCCTTGCCGACTTCTTCCAGAAAGACGTCAAATTCGTGAGTTAAGGTTTTTAAATTAACTTTGTCTTGTGGGCGTTTTGGACCAGCCAAGGAGGGTTCAACAGTTGTTAAATCAAGCTGGAGGGTATCAGTAAAAACAGGGTCTTCTGCTTGACTGTCATACCATAAACCTTGTGCTTTACAGTAGGTTTCAACCAAAGCAATGGTATGGGCATCACGTCCGGTTAATTCCATATAACGTAAGGTTTCCTTGTCTACTGGGAAAAAGCCGCAGGTTGCACCGTATTCAGGGGCCATATTAGAGATCGTAGCACGATCAGCGAGAGGCAAATCAGTCAGGCCTGGGCCATAGAATTCAACGAATTTTCCTACTACCCCTTTTTTTCGCAGCATTTGGGTGACTGTGAGTACCAGATCGGTTGCTGTAATACCTTCTTTAAGCTTACCGGTTAATTTAAAGCCAACGACTTCAGGAATCAGCATAGAGACCGGTTGCCCAAGCATAGCTGCTTCGGCTTCGATACCGCCCACTCCCCAGCCTAATACACCTAAGCCATTAATCATTGTGGTGTGTGAGTCAGTACCTACGAGTGTATCGGGATAGGCATATAAATTTCCGTTATGCGTGCTAGACCAAACCGTTTTACCCAGATATTCCAGGTTGACTTGGTGACAGATGCCAGTACCTGGGGGAACTACCTGAAAATTGGCAAAGGCTTTTTGCCCCCAGCGCAAAAACTCATAGCGTTCTTTATTACGCTCAATTTCAATTTCGGTATTGATTTTAAGTGCATCGGGACTGGCAAATTTATCCACCATTACAGAATGGTCAATAACCAGATCAACGGGGGAAAGCGGAGATATTTTCTTGGCATCACCCCCCATTTTTTCCAAAGCATCGCGCATAGCGGCAAGATCAACGACAGCTGGAACACCGGTAAAGTCTTGCATTAACACTCTGGCAGGCCGATAAGCAATTTCATGGTGAGATGATTTTTTATGTAACCAGTCGGCGATTGCTTTAATGTCGTCTGTGGTTACTGTATGGCCGTCTTCAAAACGGAGTAAATTTTCAAATAATACTTTAAGAGAGTAGGGTAAGCGGTTAATCCCTTTAAAATGCTTTTTTTCTGCTTCTTTCAGGCTATAGTAGTGATAAGTTTTGCCATCTACTTGTAATTGGCTCTCAGTCGAGAGGCTATCTTGACCCACTTGCATATACTGACTCCGTTGAGTTCAAAACAGTAATGATAGCTGAAATTCAGCAAAGTTTCATGAGGCTAAGGGGGCTAATTAACTTTTCTTTATACGTAAAAAATGGCACTGACCAAATCGTGCCACTTTTCGTTCCAAGGCTAATTTTTCATACGGAACAAGACATGCTTGAGCATCGCTCTGTGTTAGCCCATGAATGGCATGCTTGCTTGCTGTCCATCAGCAGAGACTTTATCTCCTGTTGGTACAGGATGGACTAAAGCAGTCACTGTGGCAAACAAGGCTCGTTCTTCCTGTTGAACTTCAAGTTTATTCGCGTTTGTTTCCGCAATAACATAAAAAAGAGCAGGGGCTAAAATGAAAATAGCAATGCCTAGCAGAATGAGGCCGGCCGTTAGATCAAAGGGCAGGGCAATTAAACTGCAGACAAGCATCGTAGTACTCATTTGGGTTAGCTTAGTCATCACATTGTCCATAAAAGTGTAAGAATATTGTCCTTTCTTGCCACCAATATGGTAATAATCGGGTGATTTATGGTAATTCCTTACCAGGGTTTGCTGCTCAGCTGGGGTATCGATACAGCCTGTCAATGTCTCGGCAAAAAGAAAGTAAGAGCAAATCAATTTTTCTTTTGTTGTTTGGTTGTCGGCCTGTGCAATTTGTTGTCGGATAACAAGTTGCTTTTCCTTGAGCTGGTTAATGACAGGTTGCCAATTTATAACATATTGATAAGCCTGCAATTTTTGGAAGGCTTCAACTAAAAGTTTTTGCGCATCGTCTTCAGTTTTGTGTGGTCTTGCTCTAAAAAAATATCCCATGAATATCTCGCAATGAATTTTAACTCAAGCAGATTAGCATGTTCAAACAATAGTCAAAATGAGCTATTAGCATAATTTACAGCCAGGTAATAACTTTTAACTAGTCCTTGACGTTCGAGGTGAGGCGGAAAAGAAAGTTACTATTTGAAAAACTGGTATGTATTTTGCTAACTAATGTAAGATTACAGGGAGTTTGCCCATGGTTGATTTAATCCAGTTAGCCTCTATACAACCAGCTGCCAAAGAACTTCAGTTGGCCTGTGAAAATGATGCAATAGAGGGTGATAAAAGCGTGCAAGATAGTACGGCATTTATGGCTATTTTAGAACCTTTATTGCTTGATGAAGTTAATGAATCAAGTGTGATAGGTCGAGGAAAAAATATTAAACAACAAGAAAAAGCGAGTACTGAATCTCCTGAGCAAATTGAATTGTGTAATATAGCAGAATTTTGTGAAAATGGTTATAAGAATCAAACCATTGACGAAGAAAAATCAATTGAAACAGCAAATAAAATAAACGACCACAAAGACGAACTCGATTTGATAATCGTTGATAACCCACAATTAGCTTGGTTTAATGCCTCTTCTTTTGAAGCGCCTGGGGTGAGTTTGGAACTTTCCCAGGAAGAAGAAGCGGTCTCTGTTAATCAGCTTATACCGAGCAACCAAAAAGCCTTGACGGGACAGGAAATAGAACAGCCTCACGTAATAATACCTGAAAGAGTCAACGAGGTAGCAGAGCAATCCACGGCAGTTAAATTGGATAAGCCAATCACACAAGAGTTGTCGCTTGTAAAGCCAGTTAGTGATTATTCAAGTGATACGACTCATGAGCAGGCTCTCTTTGAGCAAATTAGGAATTCAGAAAATCGTATTCCATCAGTAACCTCCGAGAAGGATTTATTAGAATCGGGCTCAGAAGACAGTGAAATGTTCGTGATAGAACAACGAAGTGACAAAAATCTGGCAGCTATAATGCCTGTCTTGACTAATCATCCAAATACGCAGACTTCGACTACGGTAACAGTTCCAGCCAAGGTGATTGAGTTGTCACAGAGCGTCGTGAATCCCGAGTGGGGGGACGAATTTAATCAGCAGATAATTTGGATTGGCCAACAAAAAATTAAAAGTGCGACTATAAAATTAAATCCGCAGGAGCTAGGTCCATTGGAGGTCAGCATTAAAGTGGTTAAAGAAGTTGCTACTGTCAATATTACGACTCACTCGGCACCGGTGAGGGATTTAATTGAACAAGCCCTCCCGCGATTGCGAGATATGATGGCTGAACAAGGTATCAATTTGTCGCAGGTCAATATTGAGTCAAATAATAATCAGAGACAACAATCCCCGCAGTACGATGAAGAAAGACGGGTTGATCATGAAATCAACGATGAACAAGCACTTGCCACTACGTCATTAACAGGTAGAGTCAGTAAAAGCCTTATTGACTATTTTGCTTAAAAAATCATTCTTTAAATAATCACATTTTAATGGGAGGTTTAAGCATGTCAGTTTCTAGTGGATCTAAAAATTATTTTCTTGATTGGTTCCAACAGAATGGTAATTTTCTTGATAAGAAGCTGACTACAAAAGAATGGGATCAGAAGGCAAGCGAACATGCTGTAAAAAAAGCGGTTGAAAACAATAAAAAAGCGCGCGCAATATACAGTTATCTGGATAACAAAATCATCTTGCAACATGCAAGGCTGGTCGACTATATCTTAACGGAAGCCTTTAAAAAATTTCAGGCTTCTGACTTTGAAAATCCCTCTGGTTTTGCGCAACCTAAAAAAGCAAGCCCAGAGGTTGTTAATTTTTTTAAGGTAAGGACTAAATTAGAGGATTTCATTCGTCAAAATATCTTCCAGCATCCCAGCCAAGCGACACAGCTTCCGATGGCTTACAATAGCAGAGATGTTGCGTCAACAAGGCTGTTATGAAGGAGTTAACGTCGTTGTTGGTGTGTTGATACAATCGGATATTAAATTAAAACTGGTGGCTCATTTACCAGACATTTACCGAAATCAATTTTTAGAGCTAGAAACACTCATTGCACCTTTAAAAGCATTCCAAGTTCTACGTAAGGAGCTTGCGAAAGGGCAAAAACCCTATCACGATCTACCCTGTATCTTAATGTTGATTAGAGATCTCACCGGGTTTAGTGAAGTGCTAGGAGAGAATCAGAGTGAAATTGGACCCAAGCATTCCTCTTTTCAACAACTTGCTGCCAAGCAAAAATTGATACAAGGTATTTTAAATACTCAGACAAGACCATTACCCTGGTTTCCTAATACCTTACGAGAGGTTTATGAAAAAATTGTAGGAAAAAAAGATAACGTTGTTTGTAATCCAGCCGCCATAGGAGAGGATGAAGAACGCCCTGCTTTAAAGAGAGAGAGGGACGTTGTTGATTTATTAACATCCAATACTAAAGGTAACCCCTGGTTTTGGCAGTCGGTAGTTCCAGAGGAAAAACCTGCCTTGGGGGAAGGGACAGTTCTTACCAGTTCCCCCGCAGCTTTTTGAGCTCGAATACTATTGGTAGGAAATTAATAACAACTTCTTACACAACGAACAACAGCCCCATAGCGATTAACATAACAGTTTTTTTGGCAACGTACACCATAATAAGGTCCCCGGCCACGCCAGTAAACGGGTCCTGGGCGATAGTAATAACCGGGACGATAATAGCTGGGACCATAGTAGTAATACCTGGGGTAGTTGCGATAAACTTGGAAATAGGCTAATTCCATGTTCTTAGTTGCGCTTGGTGTTTGATTTTGGATTGACGCTGCATGAGAATTGGACGTATAAGCGGTGGTTAAAAACAATAAAGCAGAGATTGTAAGTGTAGGCAACAAGCCAATGTTTTTAACAGAATGGCTGTTCATGTTTACTGTCCTTAGTTGGTTAGGGCTATTTTAAATTATAGACAGATTGGCAAATTTTAACCAATTGCTGTTTTAAACTCAGAGAAGAGTTAATTCATCGTTTTCGTATTAATAGGTGGTCAAATTGATTGATAGAAACTATACCTTTCGTTTAGCAATTTTAAGTCTTATCGCTGGTATGCCAATGGCGTTCGCAGCCACGGTTTTTTCACCTGTCTGCCCAAAAGAAATCGATATAATGGAAACCTTGATGAATGCTTATCCAGGTTGGAGTCAGGTTGTTAGTAAAGGGAGTTATTACCTTAACAGCATTGCTTTTTACGCAGGTGACCCTAAGGATTTAGCGAATCTCAAACCCGATTTTGCCAACAAGGGAGTGGCTAAATGGTCTTTCTCACCCAATGATAATATTTATATTGTGTGCGGCTATAATCAGACTGCTATACAACTTACCCAAGCCTTACCTGCAAACATTAACCGTTGTGAAGTAACATTTGATCAAACAGCGATGAGTGAGAAAGGCTTTATCCCTAAAAAAGTAACTTGTTTCCAAGAGAAGTAGTTTTTCGCTATTCACTAAGCGAGATAAGTAATATTCACCAGAAATCCATTGGTATATAGATGAGCTAAGGTCAAGCCAGTACTCATCGTTTGTCCAGGCGCTCGACTAAGTTGATTTTTCCCCCAATCCGCAAATTCGTAGCCAATGCCAATTTGCCAATTTGAGGTTAATGCTTTTTGTACGCCAGCTCCAAGATTATAAGTGAATGCTGTTTTGGTATGAGATGAAAAATCGGGTGTGGGCAGTGCTTCAAAAATTGTTGGCATGTTAGTAAAACGGTAAGCTTCGTTAAATCCAATGCCTATACTGCCGCTAATCCAGGGGATAACAACATAACCGCTATCGAGCAAAATCTTGCCTTTTAGAGCAATATGAGAATGTTTTAAGCGGTAGTTGTAACTATAATTATTAAATTGGGGGTCCGCATCATCCCATACATAGCCTGATAATTTTGCATTACCTGTAGTGACTACAGCAAGGCCCACTTGGCTTTGGAGTTGATTCCCATGCAGTGTTTTTTGTATTCCTACAAAAAGTTCACCTTCTGCTAAAGCATCTGTTGTCTCATTTTTTACATAGGATTTTTCAATCTGTGGCGCGAGAAAAAAAGTTTGTGTTCTTCCACCATTTTCCCATACAGGGCCGCTACTTAAACTTGCAACAAAAGATGAATAAATAGTAGAGGATAGATTGTTAAAGAGAGGTATATTATTAGTTGCGTGAACTTCTTGCATTCCCAGTCTTGTACAGAGTATTAACACTACACTCAATTTACTGTTGTTTAACTTCATAAATACTCCTGTAATCAGCTATCCGATTGACGATTCATTCTACAAAGCATTATCGAATTACACAAGAAAAAATGATTATAAAATCAATTATTTGTAAAGTAATTGGCTTATCCTTTTCATAAAACTTAACCTAAGTGAGGGCTCAAATTTACCTCAAAAAATGCGATAGAAACGTTTAATCATTTAGCCTAATAACAGCATGAAAAAAGTTCTTAAACTTAAGAGAATAATGAGGGTACCAACAGTAATCATCAGTATCTTCGCTGGTATAATACGAATCATATAAGCGGAAATAGGAGCTGCAAGAGCACCACCTAAAATTAGACCAATAATAACTGGCCAGTGTTTAAGTCCAATAGTAGAAAAAAAAGTGGCGGAGATACTGGTTGTTACCAGGAATTCGGCTAAATTAACCGAACCGATTGTATAACGGGGTGGTTCACCTTGAGCGAGTAAGGCTGAGTTGACAATCGAGCCCCAACCACCGCCACCTGCTGCGTCCAGGAAGCCGCCGGCAAAGCCTAGTGGGATAAGACGGTGAATTTTTTGCGCTGGTTTTTCACGCCGCAGTAATTTATAGAGGATATAGTTCCTTATTCTTTCTGATAAACTACTTTGCTGAAAGGCTTTGTAGATGATGTAAATACCCATAACAAACAGATAAATCATCAGAAAAGGTTTAATAAGTTGTTCCGGAGCTTTTGTTAGTAGATGGGCGCCTGCAATACCTCCCAGGATGCCTGGGATAACAAGCCTGCGAAACAGGTTATGATCGATGTTTTTAAACATCATGTGTGAGAGGCCAGAAACAGCGGTAGTAACTATTTCTGCCGTGTGAACGCCAGCACTTGCCATCGAAGGCGCTACACCAAAGGCCATCAGTGCGGTCATACTGATGAGTCCGTAACCCATGCCAAGGCCGCCATCAATCAATTGGGCTCCAAAGCCAATTAATCCAAAAAGCAAATATTCATTCATTGATATTAATATTATTTTTTATATTAGAATAATACGCTTTAAAAATATTTTTTAAATGAGAAAATTAACTATTTTAAAAAATAGGACACTAACCAATTCATATTTTTATAGCTTACTTAACGAAATGAAGAGTGAATTAAAAAGATAAACTGGCTGTTATCTATTAAATCTGACAATGGGTTCTCTTCCCTCGAGTACCTCTGCAGGACTATCCTGGAGAAATTTATAATCAATCAATATATTTTTTACATATTGACAGATTTGATCCCACAGTTTTCTTTTATCGAAGATAGTTGCAGCATTGCTGCTGGGGCAATCAATCTCGAGATCAAGCAACGTGATTCCTTGAGGGTTAAACAAAGAGGTTGTGGTTGTCTTGGCATGATACCCATTCCCACTGATTTCATCTATTCCTTGACTGGTAGATAATTTTTTATAAATCTGTTCCTCTTTAACCTGCAAACCATTTCCTGTAGGAACAAAATCAATGGTGGTTTGTGGTTCGCAAGCTCGTATTAGACCACTGTTCACATTACTGACACAATAATTAGTGGCAAAGGGAAAACCAGCTTGGTGGAAATGCATCAGTGCTTGCAGCACTAATTCATCTTGATCTGCAGAAGGATAATTAGCGAATAAAAATTTTTTAAAAAAATTAATGAGTTCTTCATTATTGGCAAAGGTATCAGGGTCTTTAATTTCAATTTTGGCATTTATTAGTACTTGAGGGAGCGATAGACCATTGATTAGGATTGGGCATTTTTCGCCACTTCGTGCCCATCGGTTCCAATCTCTACGTGCCTGTTCCATGTCATTTGTGGGGGCGGCGGTATTCTCTTCTTCTGCATAGGCAAAAATACCTAAATGTTTATATTTCCAGTAAGTACCCATTGTTGTCTTTGATTCTGTTTTATTTGTTTTGCCAAAGTATAGCAAGCTTATCTTAAGTCAAAATTAAAATTAAAATTAAATATCAACCATGGCTTTTGGCCAATAAGCGGTTAATGTATGCGATCGCTAAAGCTGAAAAAACTAAAGTCAGATGAATAACTACTTGCCACATAACGGTATTACTAGTTTGCTTGGTGGGATCGATAAAGGTACGCAACAAATGGATCGAGGAAATCCCAATCAGTGCGAGTGCCAGTTTAATTTTCATGGCACCAGCATCTAACTCGTCAAGCCATTCGGGTTGATCAGGATGATTATGTAGATTCAATTTGGATACGAAGGTTTCGTAACCACCCATAACAACCATAATCAGTAAATTAGCAATCATAACCACATCAATTAAATCCAGTACGCCCAACATGATTTGAATATCATTAAAGCCGTTGATATGGAGAATTAAATGAAATAGTTCTTTGATAAAACGATAAACATAGGCGATTAAAATAAGCATAAGGCCAAAATACAAAGGGGTTTGCAGCCAGCGTCCCACAAAAATTAGACGGCTAATATTTTCTTTTAATTTATTCATGCTAAATCGTTCGCTGTTGAGAGAATTACCGTGATCAATTCAGGAGGTTGCAGTGTACTGTAATTTTTGAAAATAGAATAGGCAGTCAGATCTCTTTAACAGCATATTTCTTTTTCTCTTTGATGGCCAAATCAGGTCCTTTTGAAAGATAGGTAGTCAAACGAAGCGATAATTTCCAGCTATAGTTTATTTAGAGGTGGCATTTTTTCAGGGAGAAACTAATGGCCAGGAGGATATTGACAAATTTGGGGTTGTTGACAGTCTTGCTATTGATAAATTCCGCGAGTGGATGGGCTTCCTCACCACCAATACAACCACCAGGTGCCAGTTTACCACAATCTTATAATCCAGGGACGGGTAGCGATTTGTATACTATTAGTAATCATGGCGGGAGTTTTGACACTACACCGGTAGATCACACTGGTACTGAGAATGATATTCACTATGAGTACAATCATGTGCAATCAAAAGAATATCAAGGTAAACAACCTATTCACAAAGGGTTTTGACGTGTGGATGAAGTGAAATTCTGAACGTCAATCCTCTATTCGCAGTCAACAAAATGGAAAGATAAGAAACTATCGTTAATTTGTTGCTAATTTCTACAAGAAGCGATAAAAATGATTAAGGAATCTTATTAGAGCCAACCATGCCAATCTATTATAATGATAAGCTGTTGACCAAGTTCAAGAATAAGAAAGGCGGTAAAAACCACGTTGAGGTAGACGGTTTTTATCGTGATCCGGATGGGAATGAATTTTTCATTAAAAAACCCAAAGATCGTAAAGAGTTATTTACAGAGTTATTCGCTGGCTTGTTGCTAAAAGAATTCATAAGGCGCGAATTGATTGATGAAATTTATCATGATTCTTTTATTTGTGCCGACTTTATTAAACTTGACGATGGGAGTTATGGCCTTATTCAGCCAAAAATTGTATTTAAAGAATTATTTAAAATCATTGGTACCGGCTATCGTGATGGTTCAGATCGGGATCCTTTGTGGGAAATGTTTTGCGGGCCTCAGTATTATTTATTACTCACGCAATTAAGACAGCATTTTGGCCTGGCTGTCATTCTGATGTTTTCTTTGCTTTTAGGGGATAACAGTGTTCATAGTGGTAATGTCGTTTGTTTGGAAGTGATTGCTGCTCTCGCGATTGATTTTATACAATTTGCACGGATTGACTGGGGGGCTGCCTTTCGTTATTTTGGACACAAAAAAAATAATGAGGATCTTTTAAACCCGTTTGAATATCAGGGCTGGTTCAATCCTAAAGGCTATACAAAGGGTTATTTTTTAAATTACAAGAAAATCAAAGGGTTATTTCCAGCTATCGCCGAACAGGCAAAAAGCTTTCTGGCTCGAGTCGATGAAGCAATATTTGCCGATATGGTTGGCTGTGCATTGCAACAAATACCTGTTGATTTGGTGGATCATGAGACTAAAACAGAGCTGACCGCGTATCTTTGTATAGAATCCTTTAATGCGGTCATTTTGGGCAAAGAAGGTAATTCTCAACAATTTTCTCGTGACTTAGCGGAAATATTACATACACGATTAACAAAAATGACAGGCTTGCGGGATTTTGCTGTTGCCTCCGCTGAATCAAGCTTGTCGCAAATTATGTTTGTGGAAAGTACACCAAAAGCAGTTGCTTTGCCGGTTAATCTGGTTACTCCTTTTGCTGAACAGATGAAAATTTGGTTTAGTATCCTTTCTGCCTCTGATGAAAAAAGTATTTTTGACTTTAATACCGTAGAGTTAGCCAAATTAGTAAGACAGTTCAATGCGTTTACTAGCCGGTTATTACGGCAAGCTGAAACATTAACCGGGGCATTATCAACTGCTCATGGAGAGGGTTCTCAGCCTGGTCATTTTCTCCGTTGTTTATTTACTATGGAAGACGATTTAACCCCTCACTTCACCTCCTACACAGAAAAGCGCAGCTCCGATATACAACCTTATTGGCAGGCTGTTGAAATGGCGTTAACGTACAGTTTTAATACGATTGTTCTCATCAAGGTACTGCAAAATACCCAAAATTCAACTGAACTTGCCAAAGCATCGGCTATTCATTTCCTTTTTGGGGCTCTAAAAGATGCTTTAGAGTCGTTTGGTATCGCTTATCAAGGTTTAGTGCAGGAGCTCCAAGAAACACTATTGTCTATGACGGGTAAACAACTTGTTAAATGTTGTTTGGAGGAAGCTGATTTTGCCAGTACAAGTTTGTTAATTGGACTTGTACTTAAAAATCAGGCGCTATGGATGCGAATGAATTTAGCGTTTGATGAGGGGGGTGAAGAGTTTGGTCAGGATAAGGCTGTGCGTGAAATTGTCAGGTTGCGCCAATTCCATGAAGATTATAGGTTGCTCTCGACCTTAATCAGAGAGTTAGCACTAATAACTACCTTTGATACAAAGGGGGTCGTTGTCAATAAAATCTTCTGGCTTTTCGAAAAACTGCCTGAATCGTTGCAAATAGAACTTGCTCCTACCTTAACCAAAATTCAACTGGAATTTAAAGAGTGGCAGCAACGGTACAGTGTTGATGGGAGTCTGGATGAGTTGGATGAGGAATGCAATTCATCTTCAGAAACGGGCGACACAACGCATTTAACGGTGACGATTAGTTCTGAGAGTGTGGCGAATCCTGCTCCTAAACAAGCCGATGAAACTGTCGCAAGTAAACTGCTTTTTTTCCTACCGGCTAAGATTACCAATTTTTCAAACATGGTTAATAGATCGGCGGTTAAAAAAGAAGAAGCACCGCCGCCGTTAGCCAGTTCTCATAAGGCTTAAGAATTCATGGCCAATAACACTTTGTCAGCATCGCGATAACCTGCGGCGATTCGCTTTTGGATTGTGTTTGGAGAAAAATCAAACGGAGCACTTACAGTTTCTGGATCTACATTTTCAATATAAAGGATATTCTCAATATATTTGTAGTTTATAAGACGTTGATAACCTGGTAGCTGTTTAATAGGGCTATTAGCAGGGATGATTTTTTCAATTTCATCCATTGCTTCAATGTATTCATTGATTTTTTCAGTTAATTCTTTGTTAAACCTCACTTTATTAGAAAATTGAATTTCAAAAATTCTGTCAAAAACATCAATCATATTGTCCGGTATTTTGCCTTGGCTGGGAAAAAGATTGATGACAATAATTTGTTTTTCTACTGCCGGGTTTGGATCCAGGCAGTCCAAAACTGGGGATAACGGTGTGTTTTCAAATAAACCACCGTCCCAATAATACTTGTTTTTGATAGTTGTCATTGGAAAACCGGGAGGTAAGCTGCCGCTGGCCAACACATGTAAAGGCGTTATTTTTGTAGACCCCTTGCCTAGATTAGTGAACGTTTTTACTTTTCCTGTTGCAACATCTGTTGCAGTAAGAATTAGCCGAATAGTGGTATTATTGACCTTTTTAAAATCAATGTATTTGTCTAGTAAGTGCTGTAAAGGCTGGGTGAAATAAAAACTCGTCCAATTAGTCAGGTTCCAATAGTCAGTGCGTAGACGGAAAAAGGATTGATTACCAAACAAGGCCAGATAAGAGCTTAGTTTTTCACCGAAGGGAAAAGAAAAAACAGTGAGTTCTTCCCACATTGCTTCAAGGGTCGAAATTGGTTCCTCTCTCGCACCGACCAATGCTATGGCATTTATGGCACCAATAGAAACCCCTGAAATAATGTCTGGTGTGAATTGAGGATTCTCGTAGAGGCGTTTTAAAGCACCAAATTCATAAGCTCCTAATGCACCGCCGCCTTGCAGTACTATCCCTGTTTGTTTCATGGATATCCATTCTGTACAGCTAAATCTAATCTTTAGTATAGATTAAGTAAGGGCGCTTCGCATGACTCATAGTGAGCTGGCAGGGCAAGAGGTCCGTACATGGCTAGGGGAAAATAGCACCTTGATTTTTACCATGATTGGTATCCATATCATACTGGGTATCCCAGGTATTATGTTTACTGATGATCTCTTTTGCCTTCATGTTAAGCTCTGCTTTCAAAGCATTACAATTCGGCATCGCTGGCGTATTAAGCAAGGCCTGCTCAATTTCCATAGCTGCTCGTTTGCCATTATTCCCATGGCCTTCTTCATGTTTGCTTAAATTGTTCAGATAAGTATTCCATTTGTTTTGTAAATAAGGGGTACTCGTGTTTTGGTTGCTCCACGCCGGAAGAATGCTTGTTACATTGACTGAGACTGTAACATTTTTCACATAACAGGGATTTTGCGAGGGATGATTATAATGCCAGTTATAATTCCAGGTAACATACCAAATGGTTTGTGCATCGTAGTGAAGGCCTTTAATGACTGGGCCTAACTCACCCATTTGCTCGCGTAAGGTTTGTTCTGTGTTGCCGCTGATTTGATAGTAATTCTTTACCTCATTAATGCTATAGCTTGAAAAAGCCGCATTACTGAAAAAAAATATCAAGAAAGAGGAAAAAAAAAGGCGTTTCATGGTTAAGCTCCTGAAATATCAGGTAATCAAGCATTGACGAATATAACTACTATAACAAAGATCAATGATTGCGCGTCAAATATCTCTAGTAATTTAGCAGAATGGTTGTCTTTTTTTGACAATTAAGTCTAAATTAGACTAATATGTCTTTTTTGATTATTAAATTAGTCTATGAAAAAAGCAATTAAAGCATTCCTACCCACCGCCGAAGCAATTCAACGACTCTTATATCCCTATGCGGAGGTAGTTATCCACGATATAAAAGAGAATCGAATTGTGGCAATTTATCATCCTTTTTCTAAAAGAAGAGTGGGGGATTCTTCCTTGTTAAGTGAAGAGGAAGAAATGGCAACCTTGTCAGACTGTATTGGACCTTATGAAAAAATAAATTGGGATAGACGGAAGCTTAAATCAGTAAGCAGTATTATTCGTGATGAAAAAAATCAAGCTGTTGGTATGTTATGTATTAATCTTGATATTTCCAAATTAGAAAAAATGCAGGCGGTTATGGGAGAGTTTCTTGGTTGCGAGCAATTAATACCGCAACCCATTCCTTTATTTAAAGAAGACTGGCAAGCGCGTATTAATCACTACATCCATAATTATCTGGCAGAACATCATTTAACTCTTGAAATGTTAAGACGGCAAGAAAAAAAAGAACTCATTGAGCATCTGCAGCAAGTGGGTGCTTTTACTGCCAAACATGCTGCAACCTACATCGCCCAAATTCTCCATATTTCAAGGGCTACCGTTTATAACTATTTATCTGATCACTAAGGGGTAAGGATTCGTTATGTTCGATATTAAAAATGAAGTACTACAGGCAGAAAAGAGAATACAAGCTCATATACGTGAAACACCACTGGATTATTCTGTTGCATTGAGCAGAATGACCAATACCAATACTTACTTAAAGTGCGAAAATCTACAATACACTGGCTCTTTCAAAATACGGGGGGCATTCAATAAATTGCTTTCGTTAAATTCATCACAACAACAGCAGGGTGTGGTTACTGCTTCGTCTGGAAATCATGGGGCTGCGGTTGCTTTTGGTCTTAAAAAACTACATCTTCCCGGTATGGTTTTTGTTCCAGAAAATATTTCTTCAACAAAGATAGAGAACATTCGTAATTATGATGCTGCCCTGGAGTTTTATGCTACCGACTGCATGCAAACAGAAATGTATGCTCGGCATTATGCCGAGCAGCATAACATGATTTATATTTCGCCTTACAATGATGCGCAAATCATCGCTGGTCAAGGGATAATTGCTGCGGAATTAGTTCGGCAATTGGATCCGATTGATGTGGTTTTGGTCCCTATTGGTGGTGGTGGGCTAATAGCTGGGATTGCAGGTTATTTGAAAGCTGTTTCTGCAAAAACAAAAATTTATGGTTGTTTACCAAAGAACTCCCCTGTTATGGCTGAATCCATAAAGGCAGGACAAATTATAGATCTGGAAACAAGGGCAACCCTTTCTGATGCAACATCGGGTGGGATTGAACCAGATGCCATCACCTTTCAGCTTTGTGAACAATGGGTTGATGATTACATTCTGGTATCTGAAGAAGAAATTAAAGACGCAATTCGTACTCTCATCAAAACACAGCATCTTTTAATTGAGGGCGCAGCGGCTGTTGCACTGGCTGCCCTTATAAAAAGCGCTGAACAATTTCATGCTAAAAATGTAGTGGTTATTCTTAGTGGGGGAAATATCAGCCTGGAGACCTTAAAGAAGTTACTTGATTAATACCAATGAAAATCATTGCTTTGGCGGAGATAAAAGAATTACTTCATGCAGTAAACCTGATTCCCAAACTGGAGGAAGGTTTTGTTGCTTATTCAATGGGAAACACTGTGATGCCGCCTGTCGGGGAGTTATGTTTTACTAATCCTCCTGGCGATGTACATATTAAATACGGCTATATCAACGGTGATGAGTTTTATGTAGTAAAAATAGCGTCAGGATTTTATGAAAATCCTGAATTAAACCTTCCCTCCAGCCATGGCCTCATGTTGCTTTTTAGCCAAAAAACGGGGGTTTTGCAGGCTATTCTCCTTGATGAAGGGTATTTGACGGATGTGCGAACAGCAGTGGCGGGTGCAATTGCAGCCAAATACCTTGCCCCACGTATTGTTGATAGAGTCGGAATCGTTGGTACAGGGACACAAGCCAGGTTGCAGCTTTATTTTTTGCAACAAATTGTCTCCTGTAAAGATATCCTTGTATGGGGAAGAGATCAGACTAGGTTATTAGCTTTCCAAAATCAGATGCAAAATGAAACTTGTCGAATCAAGATCACCCAATCGATGGACGTATTAACCGATAGTTGTAATCTCATTGTTACAACAACACCGTCTTCTGTACCAATCCTTTTTGCAAATCAAATTAGAAAAGGTACTCATATTACAGCGGTGGGTGCTGATACGCCGTTAAAACAAGAATTGGATGAAAACATCTTTGCTGAAGCAGAACTAATTATTACTGACAGCATTTCGCAGAGTATTGAGCGCGGTGATGTGGCGCATGCATTACGTAAAAAAATTATTGCTAAAACCCAATTAATTGAGTTAGGAGCAATAATTGCTGGCCTGGAAAGAGGGCGTAGTAATGATAAGCAAATTACTATTGCTGATTTAACCGGCCTGGCAGTTCAAGATCTACAGATTGCCAAAGCTGTTTACGAAAGAGTAAGTTAAAAATTTAGGGTTTTGATAAATTATTCCCTGATTTTGTCGGAAGTATATACAGTGCTAAATAAGTTAATAATTGAAACCCGCCTTGTACCATGTGATTTTCTTCCAAATCGAATTTCATGACCAGCTGATCAGCAAGAAAAAAAGCCAGCCAATAGCTCAGTGAGATAATGAAGGCTATATCAGCTCGTTGTCTCCAACATGGAGTAGGCTGGTTTAGGCTGGCGCATGCCCAGCCGAAGGCTAAGGTAGAGAGTAGCGACCAGAATAGAATTCCCGCAAAGCAAAGTGGAGGGATCCAAAAAGGGGGATTGTACATCTTTAATGATTCGACGAGAAAAAGATAGTTGGTATCTGGTGCCCAGCTTTTTTGTAATAAGCCAAAGTGCGCCAGCAAGCCCACGCTATCGGTCCAGAGCGCTATTAGCCACCAAATAGCCCAAAAAATAATGATTGTTTTTTTAAAAAATTCTGTGTTGAGATTTTGTAAAAACATAATAAAAAACCAACAATTATCATGCTAACAATTTTATCTTGATTTGATTTAACTGTCTTCTTGTAAAAAAACGGATTGTATTTGTGGCATAAAAAATTGCGTCCTTTTTAAAAATAAGTATCATTAACTGTGATCACATGAGGGAGTGATAGATTGAAAGGATTTCTAAATAATACAAAGCAATTAAGTAAGATAAGTTTTTTTACTGGTCTTTTAAGTTTCTCTTTTTCAGTGAGTGCCGCTTTTCCCATTTTTTCCCAACAAGGCCAGTTTGAGTGGTCAGCTAATGCAGGCTTATCCTGGTTACAGACTGGTAACTCCAATGTGGTGATCAGTGAGTTTGAGACTGATCGTTTGCGTCAGACCCGTACACCGCTTGCTGGAGAGCTGGGTTTAGGAATTGCTTACCTTTTTCCTTTGAATACATCTGCCAGGGGAAATTTAATCTGGTTTCCTGAGTTAAGAACAGCTTTGAATATCCGTTATATGGATCAAGCAATTATCGGTCAGGATGTTTATGGGGAAGTTGATCTATTCCAGGATTCCAGCATGAACAATTATACCTATGATTTGTCACTTGCCAGCACACGGGTGATGATTGATCTGGCTCTGACAGTCGCTTCACTGGAACAATTTTCTGTGTTTTTATTGGGTGGAGTAGGGGCGGGTTGGACACAGGTAGACTACCAGGATCGGCCAAGTCCTGGTTCTCTATCTTTAAATAGCAGAACGAAGCATGGGGCTGTTGGCGAAGCTGGGGCGGGTTTAGCTTATGACTGCAACAAACAATTTAGATTTTCTTTGGCCTACCTCTATACCGATTACGGTACTATCAAGACAGGTAGTCAGGGGATTATTGATTTTAATACCCCTATAGCAATTAACCCCATGCAATTTTCTTTTCACACACAAGCCATTTTATTTGGCGTGCATGTAAAAGTGTAATTTCATTTGATGAAGGTTGATAGAATGCACAAATACTTTCGCCGTTGTTTTTATTTATTCGCTTTCTTGTCTTTGGGGTTATCTGCCAGTTGGGCAGGCATTCTCCCTCTTTCTTTTACAGTTCAGCCTGTAGCCAATCAAATGGCGGTTGGCCAAACACAGATATTGACTTATACGATTCGTAATAATGTAAAAACACAGCGCTTACCGCTCAGAAGAATCGCAATTGTTAACAATGGTGCTGACGTACAGGCTCCTGCAGCGACTACTTTGAGTACTACTTGCGGTTCTTCTCTTGCCCCAAATCAATCCTGTTCAATTACTGTAGTGGTCTCTAATCTTCATCAGGGGGCTCTGGCACGGTTTTTAAGCATTGACTACGGTGGTAGGGCTCCTTTGCTCAGCAGTATCATGATGAATGTAGAACAGGCTAAATATACCATTCTGGTATACATAGTAGGTTCGGATTTAGAGTCAAAAAGTGGTGCTGCAACAGATAATATCAACCAAATGATGCAAGTTGGCTCTACTAAAAATATGAATGTTGTGATAGAAACCGGCGGGGCACAAAAAGCAGGTTGGCTTACGGTGCAGCGGAAACTGGTATTACCCGGCAGTTTGCTTTTACTTCAGGATTTAGGTTCTATTAGCATGGGTGCTACCAGTACTGTGCAGGATTTTCTTGAATGGGGTGTGACCAACTATCCTGCGGATAAATACATTATCGTCTATTGGGATCATGGTGGGGGGCCCAATGGTGGTTTCGGTTTTGATGAAGTGAATCCTCCTGCCATAACACCTATGAATCAAATCGTCGCCGCCACGATGGCCGCTTCCAATAATACCGGAAAACGTTTTGAGATTATTGGTTTTGATGCCTGTCTTTTTGGCAGTGCTGAGACAATTGCCGGTTTGTATCCTTATACAAACTATTACGTGGGGTCGGAAGATTTAGAGCCTGGCGAGGGGTGGCAATACAATACTTTTCTGAGTTATGTGAACACACATCCCACAGCGGATGGTTTGGCCGTGGGCACTGAGATTGTTAATGGTTATACCAATCAAAATAAAAATGATTCGACTACTTTATCAGTGGTCGACTCGGCTGCTATACCTGATTTACTATCTGCAGTAGATCATTTTGCAGTTGCTTTACAACCTTATACCAATAGTATCGCCAATTGGAAAAATATTGCACGGAGCAGGTTCAAAGCACCAGATTATTCTACTTCCGTATGGGACAATGAGAGCTATGATCTGGTCGATTTGGTGGAGTTTGCCAGTCGGGTATTTGACCAGTTTCCTGTTGATTTAGATTTGCGTGCAGCATCAACAGCCTTGGCTGACGCCACACAAAACGCAGTGAAATATTTTAAAAACAGCCCCAATAGGGAGGCTTCTTTTGGTTTGACGGTCTATTTCCCTTCTATTTTGGCCTCTTATAAAACAGACTATCCTAACAATACATCACTGAATGGAAATCAGTTTTTTTCAACTAATTACATCAATTTAGTAACTGCCTACAATAATTTTTATACAGCGAATACTGCCGGTTTAGTGGCCAATATAGTTAATTTAAATTTCGATGGTACTAATTATACAGCGACAGTGAGCAATGATTTTGATGAGTTATTTGCTGCAGTGGGGAATGATAGCTGTAACAATGTGTTTGACAATAACAACAACAATATTGGTGCGGTTCCCTGTTATACCTCCATACAGTATTCAAATATTAATAGCACTCCCAGTGTAGGTACAACGTTTGATGTTAGCTTTAATAAAGCACAAAATCTTGCTAGTTGGCCTTCCTTAAATACGGAGCCGGTTCTTTTTATTCCTAATGATACTAATCCAAGCGTTGCTGGGGAGGATACTTTTTTAATTCCAGTTAAAGAGGTTAGCCCCACAGGCTCTAATGGTTATTTAAATGTTATATTAAACAGCTCCAACGAATATGAGGTTGTTGGATTTCAAAAATCCACGGGTAGTGCTAATTCGGCAGGTAAAATAGGGGAAATTGCGGATGGAACACAGTTCTATGTGCGAACTTATGCTTTAAATGGAACATGGATGTTGTTGCGTACTGATAGAATAGTTACAGCACCTTTTTCTGTGACCTTTGGTACTGTACCCAATACCTTTGATGCTTTTCGCTTCCTTGTTGGTGATATAACGGGGGCTTTAACAATTACTGCAAACTCAGTGGCTTATTAAACAATGAAACCAATGCGGGTTTTTTTTGCACTTGCCATGCCCCAATCGACACAGCGATTATTGGCAGAAATCCTGGCTTCAGCACAGAGATACATTCCTGCTGCTGAAGTACATTGGGTGCCTAAGGAAAATTTACATATCACCCTGCAATTTATTCCAGAGGTTCATATTAATGATCTGCCACAACTTATTGAAAATGTTCGCAGTAGTCTAACTAATCTGTCTTCGTTTTATTTGGAATTGAAGGGCATGGAATTTTTTCCGACACCAACGCATCCACGAATTATTTCTTTGGCTGTAGGTCCAAGTGATTGTTTAACTCAATTGTCCACCGTGATTGGCCAAGGAATTAAAGCAAGTAATTATCCTGTTGAAACCCGTGCTTTCCGGGGGCATCTAACACTGGGGCGTTTACGTCGTGTTCATCAGTCTTTTTCCCTGGAAAAAATTAAAATGCCACTTATTCCCAGGATTTGGATTGATGAGATTCATTTATTTGAAAGCAGGCCTGGTAAGGAACACTCTAATTATATCCCTTTGGCTCACCTTGAATTGAGCAAGAACTGAGTGATAAAGGAATTGTTCAATTTTTTGGAGGTGTTACTTTTACTTTGCAGATTAAAAATAAATAAATAATAACCCAATAAATAAAAAGTGGTTTGATAAGAAAATTGAAAATTAGAATTAGCCGTAAAAAAAGATCATTTGAATGCCAGAGAATATGGCAGAGGCTAAGGAGATCGAGGTCCTGGTAGGGTTTAATATATAAAAACAGTGTAATTTGTTTAATGATGAAAATAGCTATTAAACTGCAAAAAATTGCAATGAGATGCTTTAGTGGGAACACTCGATCAAAAATTTTTTTTTTGTCCATAGCGTCTAGTTAGAGATTCAGCCTATTTCTTTACGACTAATTCAGACAGTAAGGTCTTGTCAAAACCCTGCAGGGGTCTGCCACTAATAGTTAGGTACAGTGCACAATTAAAAATAGTATTAAACGCTTTACTAATAATAACCCCTAAAACAAGAAAACCCAGAATGATTGGTATATTGACTGGTAATGATTGATTCGTTTCGTTAAAAAGATAGGCAACCAAGTAGAAAACGCCAATCATTACTGCAACAAACAAAAACAAGATGAAATTTGCAGAGAGCAATTTTCGCCAGCCTTTACCAATGAGTGTAATTGAATGTTTGAATGCTGTAATTGGCCCTATGTCTTCTACTATCATAATCGGCAAAACGAAATAAGTGGTAATCGCCCAGGAAAAGCCAAAAATAGCTGAAAGAATCTCCCCAACAATGTCATGTGTTCGTTCCAGTGCATTAATGAGAATACATACGGTGGCGCTAATGAAGGTCCATTGCAAGAGAGGGCCTGTTCTTTTTAAAGTACTAAACAGAGCCTGGAAAACAGTTATTTTATTTCCTTGCATGCGTTCGATGACACAAGTAATAAGTGAGGCGTTAAAGTAAAGAATCACAAAGGACAATAAAAAATAAAAAAGCAATAAACCAATGATCAGAATGGCTATATTGGTTTGGTAATATTGGAGTAGTACATCTATCTCCAAAAATGAGGCTCCCGCGAGTGAAGCAACAACCACTAATATTGCAACTAAGCTAAGTACGGGTAAGACAATCAAATCCGGATTTTTTTTCAAAAACTGAATACAGCAGATTAAGAAATCCCAAGAGTTTTTAAGACGTTGTACCAGGCTCATGTTACACTCTTGTCAATTAGATTTCTTGTAGTATAGCTTATTTGCATCGCGTAAAAAGGACATTAGGAAGACTCCGTGCCAAGAACAAACGTTTACGACTGTTTAAAAACGGCTAATGCCAGATAATTATTGTTAATAAAGGGATTTAATTATGCAATCTGCAATTACAGCAATAGGAACTGCCAATCCACCTTATAAGCGCAGCCAGAAAGAAATTGCTGAAATCATTGGTATTAGCCTAAAACTTAATCCCGTTAAAAGAAGACTATTAAAGGCTATTTACAAATCATCCGGAATCGAAGAACGTTATAGTGTATTGAGTGATTATTGTAAGATGCCGGGTGAGTTTGTTTTTTTTCCAAATGAGCCTACAGCAGCATTTCCTACGACTGCACAACGGATGGCTATCTACAAACACCATGCTTTGACGCTTGCGCTTCATGCGATTCAAAATTGTTTAGGTAGGGCAACCAATTGCGTTAAAAAAGAAATTACTCATTTAATTACTGTGAGCTGTACTGGCATGTATGCGCCGGGCATTGATATCGAAATTGTACAACAGTTGGAGTTAAATTCGTCTACTAACCGTATGGCCATTAATTTTATGGGATGCTATGGTGCTTTTAATGGCATGAAGGCAGCGGATGCAATTTGTCGTGCGCAACCCGATGCAAAGGTATTAGTGGTTTGTATTGAGTTGTGTTCCATTCATTTTCAAAAAGATCTTGCTACGAAAAATATCATTTCAAATGCTATTTTTGCCGATGGTGCTGCCGCAATCTTGGTTGAAACCAAACCACAAAATCAGATCTGCCTGAGCCTGGAATCTTTTTATTGTGATTTAATTCCACAGACTAAGCAGGAAATGGCATGGCATATTGCTGATCATGGTTTTGATATCATTCTCAGCGCCTACGTACCAGAGGTTATAAAATCTGGAATTGCCAGTTTTATGGAGAAATTACTCAGCCATTCGAGTTGGTCTGCTAAGGAGATTGACTATTATGCTATTCATCCTGGCGGCCTTAAAATTCTGCAAGCCTGTGAAGCTGCTTTAACGATTAGCGCAGATGACAACCGCTATTCTTATGAGGTCTTACGGAAATATGGCAACATGTCTTCTGCTACCGTTTTATTTGTTTTAAAAAGCATATGGGATAGCTTAGGGGAGAAGGATAACAATAAGTCGATCTTTAGTTGTGCTTTTGGGCCGGGATTGACTTTGGAGTCAGTACTTTTAAAGATACACTACGTCTAGAGACCTGTAACAGGTCTCCTATCTTGTGTTTGCGCTTCGCACATAGGCCGCGCGATTCGAATAAGCCCTAACCATTAAACTAGCGACCGTGAACAGTTCTTATTATGGCTATGGAGTTTTTAACTTAGTCCCGGTATATCAGCAGGGAAAAATTCAGTTTCATCGCTATCTTGCGGGATATTAATCTGGCTTAACAGGTCAGGAGTAATTTCAACAATTGCTTTATTCGTACAGGCAAAATAAGTTAAAAATTTCGAATTTTTCAATAGAACAAGGCCGCTGACAGTCCAGCCTTTACCGATACCTTCATAGATTAGATAATCATAAGCCTTGTTTTTGAAGCGTAAATAGATTCCGCCGCCACCGCTAAACATTTGGGAACGACCCTGAAAAGCTTTGCTAGCGGGGACAGTCTGATTCGCCGGATAAGTCAATTCAACTGCTTTTTTATTCCCGAATCGATATTGAATATAACCATTAGTAGCAGATAATTCCTTAGAAGCACATAAAGAAATTATTTTGTTTTGTTTTGTCATACAGGAAAATAAAATCGTTTCCTCTGCCTGGCAAAGGCTGCTATTGCTTGCCACAGCGTTCATCATAAAACAGCTGAGGAGGAGGGATAAGCAGGTTTTATTATTTTTCATATTCATTCATTTGACAGTTTTTTTAAACTATAACCCTTTAGTGTAAGATTTGCAGCAGCTAAATAGGTCTGATGAAAAATCTTAAAAAATGATATTCTTTGCGCAAAAGCGAGATGAAATCAAAGAGTGTTTAATAATGGTGTATTTTCATGAGATCGATGTAAACAAATTTCTAACTGAATATTGGCAAAAAAAACCATTGCTAATTCGTCAGGCATTACCTGATTTTGTTAATGCACTTACAGCCGATGAGTTAGCTGGTTTATCAATGGAAGAAGAGATAGAAAGCCGCCTTGTTTTTGAAACACCAGAAAAAGCGCCTCATTGGCATTTAAAACGCGGACCCTTCATTGCGAAAGATTTTAAAACGTTACCTGAAACGCATTGGACCTTACTCGTCCAGGGTGTAGACCGCTTCATTCCAGAGGTAACACAAATGCTTGATTATTTTAATTTCATTCCTCAGTGGCGGGTGGATGATGTCATGATTAGTTATGCCGTTGAACATGGCAGTGTGGGACCTCATTACGACAACTATGATGTTTTTTTGTATCAGGCACAAGGAAAGCGGAAATGGTCGTTAACGACCAAACATTGTCGGACAGATAATTATTTACCCGGCGTCGAATTACGTATTATGCAACAGTTTCTAACGGAGGAAGAATATATTCTTGAAGAAGGGGATATGCTCTATCTTCCTCCCCATGTTGGACATTATGGTATAGCTATTGGCAATGATTGCATGACTTATTCTTTTGGATACCGTAGTTATCAGGGGCAAGAATTGTTAGATAGTTTTGCAGACTATTTAGCAGAAAAAAAACCGACTGGTCTTTTATATCAAGATCCTGATTGGACTGTTAATCAAGGTTCAGCGGAAATACCGAAGCAAGCCTGGTTAAATGCAAAAAAATTATTGCAAACAGTTATCGACGATGAAAGCCATTTGCAACATTGGTTTGGCTGCTTTGTGACCCAATTGGATCAACAGGCCGAAACTTTATTACCGATCCCTTTGGCGGACGAGGAAATGATTGATATCGGTCTTTTTACCCGGCAGCTTACTAAAAGCGAGGGGATGATTCGTAATGCATCTTGCCGCTTTGCTTACCAGGTAAACTCTCAAGAGTCCCGCCTTAATTTATTTATTAATGGAGATGAATGGCCTGACAATGATGTTTCGCCTGCTTTAATCAAATTGGTTTGTAACCATCGTTTATTAACTAATACTGCGCTCTTGCCTTTCCGCAATCGGGAACAGGATCTGGCCTTTTTATTTAAATTATGCCAATTGCAGTGGCTAGAACTGATTGACTAGCTACAGGCATCAAGCGATTTTTAGTGATTTCATACGGTTAATAGCGGGTAAATTGTGGTATAGACTTTGCAGGTTAGGAGTATCCATAAACAAGGGTTGAGGGATTGGCAATGTGGAAAAAATACCGGAGCGTGTTTCGCAAGAGATCTCTTTTGTGTTTTGCCATACTGGGGGGGATGCTTAGTAATCCAAGTTTTTCTGAAGTCCGAGAAATAGCCATCACCATTGATGATTTACCTTTTGTCGGTTCAGCAAATGGTAAGGCTTCCAATTTACAGCGAGAACATGATCGCTTTATGAAAATCCTGCAAACATTGCGTGATAAGAATGTTCCAGCTACTGGCTTTGTGATTGCTGGTTCAATTGAAAAGGGGCAATGGGAACTTTTAGAGCAATTCCAGCAAGCCGGTTTTATTTTAGGGAATCATACTTATTCTCATCGAAGTTTAAATAGCGTCAGTGCTGAAAAATACATCGAGGATGTCGATAAGGCAGATAAAATTTTAACGCCTTTAATGACAACACAGAAATATTTCCGTTATCCCTACCTGGCCGAAAGCAAAGGGGATAAAAAACAGAAGGTCTATGATTACCTTACTGAACATCAATATATTATTGCGCCTGTAACGATTGATAGTAAGGATTTTCTATTTAACAGTCAGTTATTTGCTATTCCCTATCGTTTACGGGAGCAAAATTTAAACCGCCTTAAACAAAGGTATCTTGCCTATATTTGGAGTCAAACAGTCAGAGCAGAAAATAAAGCAAAAAAATTTAATGGAGATAAGCCAGTTAAGCAAATATTGTTAATTCACGCCAATTTGATTAACAGCTATTGTTTAGGAGATATCATTGATTTATATCAGCAGCATGGGTATCGCTTTATAAGTTTAGCTGACGCATTGGAGGGTACTGCCCCTACGCTTATCACCCCAGCAGAAGCACGAAATGAGGAGGCTTTTGAAATGATTTTTCAAGACAGTGTTCTTAATAGCCTATTTCAGAACTATAAATCTTGATTGCTTGTTGAGAAAAGAAATTGTCTTTATTAGGACAATTCCTTTTTCTCGAGTTGAGTAATGGTATGGCGTGGTAAAAGCAACCAGTAATGGCCAGCATTCTTCATATGGCCGGCAATGAAAGTCGCTTGTTTACCTGCTCCCCAATAAACGTCACCACGCACCATTCCGCGAATTGCACCACCAGTATCCTGGGCGATCATTAGGCGTTGAAATACTTTTTTATCGTCATGATGCTTATCGGGTCTGGTGGTATTTAGCCAGATCGGGGCACCTAACGGGATATATTTGCGGTCAATGGCTAGAGAGTAACCGGCAGTCAAGGCAACCCCTTGCGCACCATAAGCAGCATTTTGTTTTAAGTCCTGGAAGAAAACAAAGGATTTATTTTGATTTAAAACAGCGTCAATCTCTTCAGGATGTGCTTTAAGATAGCGCTTGATTCTTTGCATCGAAGCATTATCTTTCGTCATAACTCCCTTATCAATTAATACCCGTGCTATCGACGTATAGGGGGCGCCATTCTGGCCTGCGTAACCAACGTACATGCGTTTTCCGTCAGGCAGCTGGACAATGCCCGAACCTTGAATTTCTAAAAATACTCTGTCAATGGGATTATCAATCCAAACTAACACTTCCGCTTTATTAGCGATGGCGCCTTTATTGATTTCTTTACGTGTGTAGTAAGGTACTACGGTATTTTTTTCTAAACGCCCAATAACCCGGCGATTTTTTAAGCTTGGATCAAAAGGAGCTAAGTTAATTGTAATTAGATCGGAAGGTAAACTATAAATAGGGATATTGTATTTCTTGGTTTTAGTTAAACTTCCATGAAGTAAGGGCATATAGTAGCCGGTAAATAAACCTCTTACTGGCTCGTTATTGGAAAATTCAACGACTTTAAACCATTTTTGGAAAAATTTTTGTGCTCTTGTCTTTGAGGTAGAGGTAATCGACAATGCTTCTTGACAAGCGGGGTGCCAATCTCCTGCTTTTAGCTCGATCTGTTGACTACCAACTGATTGCTCAGGATCTTGCTTTAAAAAGGTGCGGCAGGAAACCTGAAAGGTTAGCAGTGACTTCCTGACATTCGTTGTCTCCCAACCGGGTAATTGGGTAAAAGGGATTTGTTTTAAAACAACGGCTGGTTGTTCTTGCTGAGGCCAAAACCACCATCCGGCAAAAATGCGCAGTGCAAGTAAACTAACAAAAAGTGTTGTGTATAAGAATTTTTGTTTCATAACTGGATAAATTTTACACTAAAAGAGATTAAATGCAACATTTATTTAAGGAATAGAATAAGCATGGCACATATTAAGTTATCAAAACAAGGGGTTACACCCTTTGAAAAACTTTTAGGTCACTTACCTGAAATTTCTGTCCAATGGCAGCAACTTGAAATTGCTTTCTTCCAAAGTAATACGTTTGATGCTGACTTTCTTGAGCAAATCAGACGTGTCTTAGCGTTTAATCATGTTTGTCAGTATTGTATGGCCAAAGCAGGGCCAGCGGACGAAAATCCTGACTCGTTAAGATTGGCAGAAGCACTGCGTCTGGCTAATAAATTTGCTTTGGACCATTTATCAATTGATCAAGAGGAAATTACGCGCTTAAAAAAATATTTCTCTGATCAGGAATTAGTTGAGTTACTTGCTTTCTGTAGTTTTATATCCGCAGCGCAAAAATTGGGTGCGAGCCTTGGTTTACAGGCAGCCAATCATTACAGCGGCGAATTGACTCAGTAGATTAGGCTTGGTAAAACTTATTTGCCCAAAAGGATGGGATATTTTTTACAGAAATCGTTCCAGCTGTACCATTCTAACTTTCCTGGCGAGCGATATTCTTTGGCAATTTCTTGCTGTAGAGGCAATTGTTCGTCAGCTGCGTTAAATAGTTTTTTTGCAGGTGTGACTAGCCAGGAGGCGCCAGCTGTGCGATATTTTTTTATTAACTCTGTGGCTGCATAGTAACTGTTGGTAAATAAGCCAGGCCAAATAAAATCAAAATTATTAATGCCTAAGTCATCGATGTAACAATCATTATTCATAATTTCATTATTATCTGCAGGACTGTCTATTTTAGGCCCGGTAAAATAAGCCAATTGGTAATCATTATTATCAAATTTGAACTGAGGAAATAATTTTTTAAATTGGGTTACACATTGATAGACCAATTGAGCATCGTCCGTTATTTTCTCTCCTAAAGCAACAAGCTCATGAGTACTGCTTAGGCCTTTAATATAACTAATAATAGTGACAGGCTGTTTTTCCTCATCGTAGGTAGTGGCCATTGTTAAACCATATGACAAATAGACACCGGTTAAGTCAGGGCTTTTCCCTTTCAAGAGTAGCATTGGAATAAAACGAACGGTATTGGGGACAAGGTTTTTTCTTAAGTGATGGGCTTGGGTTAACATAGTGGTGAGTAATTGATTATTTCGACCCGCACAAAGGAAATAATGTTTTGATTTAATTAAGAAAGTTCCTTTGGAAGTGTTTATCTCGGCCTGCATAATTGTATTTTGCTCTTCACTATAAATGAGTTTTTGTACACGAGCATGGACAATTTGTTTTCTGTATGGCTGTGCTAAAACAGTTATAATAGCGCAGCCATTAATCGTTCCTTCTTGTACAGAGAAAAGTTGTTGTTGGGGTTTTAATTCACAACCAAGACTTTGTAAACTCGCTGGAATTTTTTCTAGAGATTGATAGGGTAGTGATTTGGCCTGCCAAATGGATTTTAGATGTTGAGCATCTGATTCATTGGCTATCACATAAGCGTTATCTTTTTTCCCGCATTTATCATGATGTTGCTTGAAAAAATGATCCCACCAATGACTGCTTTCAACGGTGGAGACTAAACTGTTAAAATAGCCTCTATTATAATAGCCGTGAGTATGATTTGACTCCCCCTCACCTAAGGGCTGATCAGTTACAAGGGCAAGAGATTGTACACCGGCTTCTTGAAGAAGGTTTAAAAGCATTAGACCCTGAATACCACCACCAATGATAAGACAATCACAATTTATTGTTTTCATAGTGAGATCTTAAATTATTTTTCTTTAGTATAGATAATTCTGACATGAAAAGGAGGTTGGCACAGACGACAACATTGTTCTAAACGCCTTTGGCATATTCATGCGCCAGGACAACTTGTAAGCCTGCAGCTGTAAGTGAGAGGAAGTTATAGCCTGGATCAATGGTTGTACGTTCTAACCATTCATTGGCAATACAGATATCAGCAAGTTTGTGAACCTCTTCAAGCGTCACATCACGTTTAAATTTTTGGGCAAGTACACTAGCAATTGATTCGTCAATATTCATAAAAATAGCATCTCGGCTTTTTCCTTGAGCCTTCATTTCTTCATAAAACAGCAGCAAAATATCGACTTCATTCATGATAAGTCCTTTTAGTCATCCATGATTAAAATATAGACAAAATAGCGAAGATTAGCAGAACGTTTCTGTTGGATAGAGAGTTTTCTAAAAATATTCATTCAGATTTATAGTGGAGCGTTTACCAAGATAGCGAAGATTTTTTTCTAGCCAATCTGCAGCCTCTCTACGTCCTTCCTCGAATAATTGACAAAGAAACGTCCAATCAAAATATAATTTATTGGCTACTGGATAAGCTTGCATGACTTTGTCAGCTTGCAGGCTATGCAAATAAACCTGCTTCATATTTTTTTTATATTTTTCCTTAATACAATCTTTGTCCAGTAATTCATTAACAAAAACCAGATCCTTTATTTCTCGTATTAACGAAGAGTTAAAGCTAATTTCATTAACCCGATTTAAAATATCGGTTGCTGATTCGGGTACTTGCTCTCGAGCAATTGGATTTGTATGAAGAATTAAAATGTCATTATTAGGTGAATGAGAAAGAAGAGGGGATAGTGCTGGACTCCCTATATAACCGCCATCCCAGAAATAATCGTCATCGATTTGAACAGCTTGAAACATAAAGGGGACACAAGTCGAGGCCATAATAGCATCTATGGAAAGATGCTCATTATTAAAAAGTTTAACCTTGCCTGTTTTTACATTGGTTGCGGTGATAAATAGTTTTGGTGTATGAGCAATTTTGATTTGATCAATGTTTAATATCGTTTTTAAGATTTCCCTTAGGGGATTAAAATTAAAGGGGTTTAACTGATAAGGTGAGAACATTTTGCTCATCAAGTCAAATGCAGTAAAGGACAAAGAGTGTTCAAGGTCTATGGCAAATAATTCTTCTATTGGGGTGATTTTTATTGGATTATACAACTGCCCTGCATTGCTAATCATTTTCCAAAGTTTATATAAAGTTTCACGAGCTTCATCATTACCCCCTTCAATTAAGCCATAGACAAGCGCGGCTGCATTCAATGCACCTACACTACTGGCTGAAATTGAACCAAAATTTATACGGCCGTCTTCCAGGAATTTATCTAAAACCCCCCAGGCCAGAGCACCATAAGCTCCGCCTCCTTGTAGCGCAAGATTAATCGTTTTAGGATTAGTGGTCATGATAAGCGCTTCCCATATCTGGATTCACTCTGCCCTATCTGTATAAGTATAATTCTTTATGGAGTGTAATTTGATCAAAATAGGGAATTTATTTTCCATCAACCTTAGGTTGCGGAGCTACAAAAGTATCATTTCAATGGCATGGCGGGATTCAGTGCGAGATCAGATGAGATAGACGTAGTTGAATTTGCCCATTAAAACAGACGAGTTTTGCTTCTTTCATTGGTTGGCGAACTGATCTATCAAGGTGTAAATAAATCTTAAGTTTTGTAGTAAGTACTTTTTAAAACATAATAAATGGGGCCTAAAACCAAACCGTAGATAAGATGGCCGACTAAAGAAAGTTTATTGTTGTCAAAACCGGAAATACTCCACTGTGCCAATAATGGAATATCAGTTGACAAATAGGGCTGTAAAGTCATGGGGCCCAGTACCCACATACTAATACCGAATACAGATCCCCAAAGAGTTGCGCTCAACCATGAATTTATTAAGCGGTCTAACAGGAGAACGAAAGCGATACCAGCGATTAAACTAATGCAAAGGTGCACAAAAAAACCACCAAGCCTGGTAGGCATGCCAATGATACTTCCAAGATCTTCGGTCATCCCGTTCATGAGTAGAAAGAAAGCAAAAAAAAGCCCTGCGACAAGACCTGCAAGTATGCCGTTACTAATACTTCTAGGATTACTCATGTCAAGATTCCTATTACCATTCTAGGAGCTATTTTCATTTCCACTACTAGGTAGGGTATAAACTCAAGCTAGCGAAATGTAAACAGCGCTAGTACTTATTATTCTTTCATTATTTAATTTTTTTAGTTTTTTTACCATGAAATTGCGGTTTATTCACAAAATTTATTGATGTTAGTTTACTTACAATGTTCTAAATCCTGGATTAATGATCGTATTCGATTACGCGGCAGGTTTAAAGAGAATGTCCTCTTTATTAGCAAATTCTTGTGCTGAACTTGAGATAGCGCTATCTTAAAGTTTGGCGATCTAAACGAAAAATATTATTTCTGGAATAGTGCTAATTTTCTTCTATCCAAATTCGATTACACCTAAAGGAGAAAGCGATGTGGTCAAAAGAGGAGTTAACTAAGGGAATGGAAGCCTGTCCTATTATTTTCACCGAGCTCGATACGGTACTGGTGGAAAATAAATTGGACGCCAACCAGGCGAGAGTGAAAGTTAGTAAAGCAGTATGGCTAATTCGAGAAAGCTCAATACCTGACTTGTTAGTGGTTTCCTATTTTGATCAAAAAAAGCGGCAATATACCCATATTGGGATTGGCAGAGTGAAAGGCAGGTGGGGGTTTGCTCCGGTCGGTGATGCAGATATACAGGTCTTCAAACGACAAATTGAAGCTTCCTTTAAAGAAAATAGAATGGAAGACGGTGCGATTAAACTTGTTCATTTTCTTGCAGAGTATGATTTTGACCTCACGAAAATAGTAAGACCAACATCCATTGAAGCGACCAGAAATTTACAATATATCAATTACATGCTTAATGAGGAGATGACACAAGCCTGCTGCGAAGTCTATTAAGTTTAATTTCGATTATCGCGGGTCGTGCGCAGAGAGGCACAAAATAATAATCTATTATTATATACTTCCTACGGCCAACCTCCGGTGTTTTATACGCCAGAGGTTGGCCGTAAAAAGTTGGGAATTCTCTTCGACTGTTAAGATTTAGTATGAGGCATTTTACTGTGCCAGCCAACTGGATATTATTTCATGCTGTGCCAAATCCAGGAGAGCGGGAGCATGTCCGGCATCCTCTACCTCCAAAACCTCAATATCAGGGTGAATTCGGCGCATCTTTTTTATGTGTTCGGGAAGCAGAAGATCTGAATGGCGCCCATGGATCACCATTACTGGGCATTTAATTTCTCGCCAGATAGACCAAAGATCAATATCAAATAAAATGCCTTCCAACGCTTTGTGAGGATTGGATAGGAATTCTTTTAAGAAATGACCATGCCATTTAACATCTTTAATGCCGGGATCCAATTTAACAACATAAATGCCAGGTGAGCGCTCTTCAATACTATGCTCAGTAAATTCTTCCCATTGCTCTTCGCTCAATGCACCGAAGGTAGCATAGATAGTTTTGAAATATTCTTTAGCTTGTTCCTTACTCAAGAACTCAGGATCTTTACCCGCATATTTAGATAATCGCCAAAGAGCATGAACAGGTATCTGTGGGCCAACATCATTCATAATTAGACGGCGAATAGGTGAGTTAGGCAGGGCAGCGATCATCATGCCGATTAGACCGCCCATCGAGGTGCCAATCCAATCAATTTCTGTTGTTGCAGTACGAGCAATCAGCGCATTCATATCGAGAATGTATTGTTCATAAGTATAGTGATGGGAATCCTTGAGCCAACTGCTATCGCCTCGGCCAACAATGTCTGGACAAAAGACGTGATGACCTTGCAGGCTTAAATACCTGGCAAGTGCGTCAAAATCACGGCCATTGCGAGTTAAGCCATGGACACAAATAATAGAAGCGCGTGATGAAGAGGGGATACCCCATTCAGTATAAGCAATTCGATGAAAGCCTTCTTTCGACATGGAAAGAAAATTATTTTGCTTCATTTCACTCCTTCCTTCCTGTGGTATTTATTAAGTTCAAAATGAGCTTATTTTAGTTTTTAACTATAGTACATGGCTTCTAGTGCGTTTTACCTCATTTAAAAAATAGCAGAAATAAGCGGGAATCGCCTACAACAGCCTCTTATCAAACCGCTAACAATCAAATAGTTATACTTGAAACCTATTAATTAATCATAGAGTATATTTATTTGCCAATTTGCTTCTCTGTGAATCTATAATTAAAGAAAGCGTAGAGAAACGGTTGTAATGATGAAAGATGTTTATGCAGAGCAAACATACCATTTAGAGAAAGGTCCAAGAAACAAAAGTGAAGCTACTTACGATCTTGAAAAAATAGCATTAGCATTTTTAAACGAATCAGATCATATGATTACAGTCTTTTATAATGGACGGCAAGAACTGGAAGTTCAAATTGATGATCATACTTATAATCTTACAAAAATCCTTGAACATGCTGATTTCGAACACTTGGAATTTGCCGATAATGCTCTTGATGGTTATGTTACCTTTCTGAGAAAAAAGACGAATAGGTATAGACCTCATTTGGATGAGGATCGTGAAGATGATTTGGATCAGCTGATGCAGTCGGCCGAGCCTACAAAGACAGTTGAGTTTATAGAGAACCCTACAGAGAAAATGACTGAAGAGGCTACAGAGGATCTTACCGAAGAACTCATAGATGATATGACGGAGGATCTGACTGAACTGACATACGTGGAGCTTGCGGACCTGGAGCTTGATGAGGTGGGGGTTGCAGAGAAAGAAAGCGGGCAAAAAAAAGATGGTTTTCCTACTCGGAAAGATTTCCAAACTCGCGATCCCGAAGGTATTTATGACGATTTATCTTATGCTGAAAAATTGGCCGTTAATGTTTATACAACCCCTGCCTATCACCTTATCAATGCATTCTTGAGAACTCGTGGAAAAAGTGAAAATCTAAGAAAATTACCGGTACGGGAATTGGCTCAACAAGTGCAAGAAACTATTTTAGTCTGTTGTATTGCAGCTCAAGGGCTTAATAAAATTGATCTACAATCTCCCGAAGGCGGTGATGAATCAGTAAAGTTGGAGAAGTTAAATCGCTTTGAAAAAAAGAGTGATATGGAGGCTGTATTCCAAGAACGAGTTAACGCTGTTAAAAAGAAAAGAAAAGAAAAAAAACAAGAAGCCTTTGTCAGCTCTTCATTGAAAGATGATATTAATTTCAGCCGATATGATACTTACGTTACTATTTATCAGCCCTTTGGAAAAAATCCCCTGGGGAAAAGAGTCGAGTTACTGGCTGATCTAAAAAAAGAAAGAGAGGTTCTTTTCACCCCTGGAACACAATTAAAATTTTATGAATACCGTAACAAGGAAAAACATCACTATTTCGCTGCTATTCCAGTTCGCTCTCTTGATACAGCCGCTGAGTCACTTCGGTATTCGGCAAAAAATATTGCTATACGTGATGAGCTTATAAAATTGCATGAAGAGCTTGCTCAAGCCCTCGATACTTATCAACGGGAAAGAAAACCGGCGAAAACAGGCTTTTTTTCAAAAATACATTTTGTTTCCAGTAAGAAAATTTTGCAAAAAATTGATGGGCTAATTGATTTTTTAGCAGTGAGTAACCCACTCGATCAAGCAAGTTATTTGAAAAAATTACAGGAAGTAAAAAAATTAATAAGTGAAGAGCTGATAAAAGTCAGCAAAATTAATCCTTCTGAATCGAATAAACACATACAGACTGTTGTTCTCGCCATGAGGGATGTCAATCAACAGGTAGAAGAGCAAATTCAATGGGCAAATAAACGGTTCAGTGAAGGCGTGGAGCCAGCGAGGCTTTTAGCTGATATGAAAAAACTCGATAAGAAAGTTCGTGCTCGAATTGAAGAGACAACGGATGCTGTGGCGAATATACAAAAAATAAAAACTATCTGTGCCGATAGATACAGCGATAAAGTCTATTATGGTAATGCGGCATTAAATAGAAAAATTCTCCTGGATAAGGAGATAGCCGATTTATTAACACCAGAAACCATGGCCTTGATATTTGATGAGCATCAACAATTAAAAAAACAAGGTAAATTAGGTAGATTAAGCCCTGAGGATAGCATAGCGATTAGAAGAGATGAAAAGGAGAACGATACCTATATTAGTTTAGCGGATGCGCTATGGTTTGGATTTAAAGATGGACTTCATGTTATTGAGCATCTTCCTAATAACGAGAAAAGATATGGCCCCAAAGAATACGATGAACAAAAAAAATCGTTTAGAGAAAATACCAGCAGAATTATCGAAAACCTTCTTAACGCGAGTAGGTTGTTTGGTTTAAATCCCAATGCAACGAAATATCAGCATCAGGAAAATGACAGTTCTTTTCTACCACTTGGCAGACGATTTGCTCAGATTGAAATGGTAATCGGGCTCATAAAACGCGATGGCAAGGGTGATGATCTGGTTTTTGTTCCAGGCTTTGAAGCGGCGCATATCAGATCCCAATGTGTTCGGGGATTCCGTAATATTTGTCAGATAAACGAAGACGCGCCAAATAGTTATGTGGTTGTTGAAAAAGGCATAACGAGCTTAAATGATTTGGTGAGTAAATTTATTTCTGATCCGGCATTACTTTTCAATAGTTCTATATCCCATCTTCTTTATGATAGGGTTCACTTTGAGGCTTGTTTGGAGCAGGACACGATACTTCGTATAGGGAAAAACGAGTACAGATTGGCTGATTTTTTTCGTGAAGTTATTAAACTTTGTGCGAGTTCACCAGATTATTATGCTGCTCAAGAACAGTTTGATTTGCGTATGCACTTGGTTGAAGCTCATCTACAAGACAAATTTCCTAAACAATGGAAACAAGGAGCCGGCTTAATCAATCAACCACCGAAGGATGATGTACCGAATCTGCTCACAATGTAGATTAAAATCAAGTCATTACTCCGAATAAGTAATGATTTTGTAGGTCGTGCTTATAGTCATTGACGAGGGGGCGCTTTCGAGTTTATAACTAAGTTAAATAGTAGGGATGATTTAAACTTTATGAAAGCCGCGATTATTGAAAAATATGGTGATTTTAATCAATTAACCATCAAAGACCTACCTGATCCTGTTGTTCATAAGAATGAGGTTTTAGTCCGCGTTCAAGCCTGTAGTGTCAACCCTATTGATTGGAAAATTCGTTCTGGTGCCTTGCGTTATGTTTATCCAATTAAGTTACCGGCAATTTTAGGCTTTGATTTTTCTGGGGTCGTAGAAGGTGTCGGTGCGGGTGTTAAGACTTTTCAAATTGGGGATGAAGTTTATAGCTGTTCCATTAAGAAAGAAGGGCAGGCCTATGCTCAATTAATTGCTGTGAGCGAAGCAAGCCTGTCGTTGAAGCCAAAGAATATAGATTTCAAACAAGCGGCGAGTATTCCCTTAGCTGCAATGACTGCGTTACAGGCTTTGAGAGACAAGGGTGCTGTTAAAGCTAATTATCGGGTATTAATTTTAGGGGCTTCTGGTGGTGTTGGCATGTTTGCAGTGCAAATAGCCAAATTGCTGGGAGCTCAAGTTACTGCGGTTTGTAGCACTGCGAATGTGGCTTTTGTGCAATTATGGGGAGCTGATAAAGTCATTGATTATAAAGAGAGCCCTCCTTTTGTCAGCGATGAAAAATACGATGTGATTTTTGATTGCGTAGCGGCTTATAGTTATTCTCAGTCTAAGAAATGTTTAACCAAGCATGGTATTTATATTGCTACCTTGCCCAGTCCTTCATTGATTTTTAATAGTTTGATCAGCACATTTACCCGGACAAAAGCAAAGATTATTTTACTGCGAAAAAATAAAAAAGACTTAGACAGTCTTACGCAATTTATCGAAGAGAATAAATTAAAAACCCATATAGACAGTGAGTTTAATTTGCAAGATGTGGGTTTGGCTCATCAACGCAGTGAAAGTCAACGGGCTGTGGGAAAGATAATCATTAATGTAAGTAATGATCCTGAGACGGTATCATAAGAATGAAAGTGAATTTATTGTCGCTCAAGCAACCAAATACTTAATAAACCAGGCTTTAGCCAATTGGGCTACTTCAGCGAGCGTACCTGGCTCTTCGAATAAATGAGTAGCCCCGGGAATTAATTGCAATTTTTTTATGCAGTTCATTTTGGACATAGCACGCTGATTCAGATCAATAACAATTTCATCATTACTACCAACAATGAGTAATGTAGGTGCTTTGATAAGACTCAATGCTTCTTTAGCCAAATCGGGTCTTCCACCACGTGAGACAATGGCTTTTATATTGCCTGGTGCGCTTGCGGCAGCAACAATAGCTGCGCCCCCTCCTGTACTGGCTCCAAAATAACCAATAGACAGGTGATAAACAGAAAGATTTTTTAAACACCAATTGGTTGCGTCAACCAGGCGCTCGGCCAAGAGAAGGATATCAAAGCGAAATTCCCTTGTTGCTACATCAATCGCATCTTCATCAGGAGTTAGCAAATTAAATAACAAGGTAGCAATCTTGCCCTTATGTAAAACATCTGCAACATATAGGTTACGCACACTATGCAGATTAGACCCGCTACCATGAGCAAATAACACAAGACCTTGGGCTTCCTTAGGTATACATAAAAGACCCTCAAGATAAATTTCCGCACTGGGAATAATTACAGGATGTTCCATATCTACCATGAAGTTACTCATGATGGACTCCTGTTGCAATAGAAGGGGTATGCTCCTCGTTTTTTTTGCTTGCTTTTAATAAATCAGATACTTCACTATCTGTGGTTTGTGAAAAATCGTCATACCATAAGCCAACAGCATAAAAATTGAGTGGTTTCATGGAACAGATAATTTTATCAACTAGAGCGCTCATTTCGTTATAAGTACTCAGAGCTATTACCGGCACTGCCAAGATAATGCTTGCAGGTTTATGTTGAAGGATTGCTTTAATTGCTGCTCGCATGGTTGCTCCTGTGGCAATACCATCATCAACAAGAATAACTGTTTTTCCTTCCAGCTTCGGAAGAGGCCTATTATCACGGTAGCTTATTTCACGACGTTTTAACTCGCCTTGTTCAGTTTGTAAAATGAGCTCAATAGCTGATGGAGATATATGGAGATCATCGATAATCTCCTCATTAAAAATGGTTGTTCCTCCTGTTGCAATGGCCCCCATAGCCAATTCTTCATGCCCGGGTACACCCAGTTTACGTACAATAAAAACATCAAGGGGGAGTGCTAAGGCTTTTGCAATTTCATAACCAACGGGAACTCCTCCACGGGGTAAGGCTAAGACAATCACATCCGGTTTATTGGCATAATCTTTCAGCTGGGTTGCTATAACTTTCCCTGCCTCGTATCGATCACTAAATTTATCCATAGTGAATTACTCCATTTTCCAAGCACTATTCTTATTAAGTGTCTAGGGGGCTGTATTGGATATTTTTGATGATTCTATGTAGTTTGTTATCAATTATTTCACCATTGATATCGCTGAAATTTTCTCGTGCTTGGTTGCGCATCCAAATAACTAATTTTTCAATATTATCTCCATGGTTTTTAACTGTTTTGCCATCCTCAAAATAGATTTTCGCCGTATATTTGTGCTTCATTTTTAGATTTTAATGTAAATCTTATGCTTTAATTTTAGCAGATGTAAAATTATCTGTTATTACTATTAGAAAATAATCGGTTTTAGAGATAAAGATGAAAATTTATATAGGATTTGTTATGAGATTTAAGCAATTTAAAAAAGAGTATGTCACTCTTCTAGTATCGTTGGCTTTGTTGTGCTCTCAAGTTGCTTTCGGCGCAATAAGCGAAGATAGAGTGTTTTTTAAAAAATTATTTACCAATTGGACTACTGCGTTTAATAACCGTGAATTGGCTAAATCTTGTAATTTATTTTCTGTTCACATTGTTGCAGATTATCGAGGGATCAGTAGGAAAAATTATACAAATATATGTAATGGTTTTAAAAAAATTTTTGCTGATGACACACGCAAATATCATTACAGTTTTAAATTGCATGAAATTTATCGGTCTGAATTTCTGGCAGCAGTACGAATTACCTGGTATTTAGAAATAGCCAATAAAAATGGTGGTGTAATTCACGTTCAGGATGAAGGTCTGGATATTTTGGAGAAAAACAGCAAAGGTGAATGGAAAATTATTAATTATCTAAGTTATCCAACTGGAAATTCAGAGGAATAAAGTTATTAAAAGAACGGGATTGGCAATACCTAGTTTTTATCAGACTTTTCTCCAAGCTTTCTTGTTGAAGAAATAAAAAATCGTTTAATCAGGTATATACTTAATTTTAGGTTGCTTCTAACACGCTTTTGGCTAGATGGGAGAGTGCAATGATTAATCCATTTGAATATCAGCCCAAAGGGGATAAAAAAAACACAGATTATTTTAACGAGTATCGCATGAAAATATATGAGCGGCGACAAGGTGTTGGCTTGAAGGATCTTTATGGGGATATTTGTGGAATCGTGGTGCAGGTACAAACAGGTGACGCTATTAGCTATCTAAATGAACTATATATCATGACACCATATCGTTATGCTGTCAGTTATATTAGTGCAACACACAAAATTTATTTTCTTGTTAACACCCCAAATAGTCCTATTTTTATTGTACTGGAGCCCTTAGATCCAAATTTCAAAGATGATATCACTCGTATTAATAAAATGTATCCCAATGGAAGAGAAAAGTTCAATGCTCGTTATGTCGGAGAAATATTCAAAACAAAAGACAAAGACGAGACTCGTAAGATTTTAAGATCTCAGGATTTCCATTTTCATGATGCTGATATGACTGAGAATAAATTTTATTGTAATGAACATTTTTATTTTACTCGTTTATCAGATTATTGCTTCAATAGTACAGGTTATACCGACAGTGATATTTTTGATTTTGATAGCCTGAATCTGGGGCAGCGATTTTATTTAACCAAGCAGGAAAAGAAACTTTTAGATAAAGCAGAACAATTCAGTATTGATAAAGGCATTAAACCTTTGCTTAAAGGGATTGATCATATGGCAACACGAATTTTAGCTGGCGAGCGGGAGGATTCAATTTTAGAGTTTCTTTGCTTGTCTAATTACTATTTCTGGGGTGCTTACAACATTAGTGATATGAATTCATCAACGAATGTGAATCGTGTCTCTCATGGCCAGGATATTAAATCGCCTGCCAAGGTGTTTACTGCCAACAATACCCCTTTTATGGTGAATTCTTTTGAAGGCCTCCCCATGCCTACTGAGAATTTTGTCAGAAACTATGGGCGCCGCATGCATCATATTGCTATCGAGGTAACAGATGGCGATCACAGTACTGGTAAAAAGAATATCGATTATGTCATTGAGACCTTGCGTGACGAGGCCAATATTGAGTTTTTAGCTAAGATTTTTGGAGCATGTAAAGAAGAGCCTGATTTAAAACAAATATTTTCTAAGCACTCCAAATATTCAATCTTGATTACTGAATATGTTGAGCGTTGTCATGGTTTTGATGGCTTTTTTACTAAAGAAAATGTGGCTGCTTTGACAGAAGCCGCTAGTTTGGATGAAACAGTGAAAACACATAATAGAAAACATGGATTAATCGGTGATTAATCAGGGTAAAGTTGTTGTATGAGAGGCGTTATGAACATTGCCTGGCTTACAGACATTCATTTAAATTTTTTAGATAGTAAGGCTCGTCATCTATTCTATAAAGCGCTTATTCATAGTCGTGCTGATCGAATTATTATTAGTGGTGATATTGCTGAAGCACCGACTGTTAGTAGTTTTTTGCTAGAGATGTGTGAGGCGTATGCCAAACCCATTTATTTTGTCCTTGGAAATCACGATTATTATCACGGGTGTGTTGATAACGTTCGAGAACAAATCCAACAATTGACACATCAGGAACCATTGCTGGTTTGGTTGGCAACGGCTGGGCCAATTTTACTGGAAAAAAACATTTATCTGTTGGGACAAGATGGGTGGGCGGATGGACGATTTGGCGATTATTACAGCAGCTCAATCATAATGAATGACAGCAGAATGATTGAGGATTTATTTCGGAAAAACTGCCTGGGTAAAACTGAACTTTTAGAAAAAATGCAAGAGTTGGCTGATAATGACGCGCAGCAATTAAAGGAAAATCTTAGAGCGGCAATTACCGAGCATGCTGAGCGTATGATTGTTGTAACTCATGTGCCTCCTTTTCAAGAAAACACCTTGCTTGGTGAAAAAAGGAATACTATTGATTTCCTGCCTTTTTATACATCAAAAGCAACTGGTGAGGTATTAATCGCAATGGCCGAGGAATACCCCCAGCTTGATTTTTTGGTATTGTGTGGACATATCCATAGTGAAACTAACTATCAACCTCGCCACAATCTAATGGTTAAAACAGGCCAGGCTGAATATTATAATCCGGCGATTCAAACCATTTTGACATTGTAATCAAGTAGAAGGGGCTCCGCGCTTTAGAGTGCGCAGAGCTTATGAGGGAATTACTATTTATAGGTGAAAAAGCCGTAGAGAATAGCTGAAATAGCTATTAGTCCAAGGATAGTAATAAAGGCATTCTGAAAGGGTTGTCGGTATTTTTTCATTGCTGGCACTCTAGCAATGGCATACATAGGCATTAAGAAAAGTATGATGGCAATGATTGGCCCACCAAGAGTCTCAATCATACCCAGGATACTTGGGTTAATCGTAGCAACGGCCCAGCAAGTAACGATGATAAATATTTCAATCAATCGGTGTACCTTTTTACTGCAAACACTGATGTGGCGCACACGCAGGGATTTAACAATTAAGCCATGTAATCCCTCACTCGCACCAAGATAGTGCCCCAGGAATGATTTGGCTATCGCAATAAACGCTATCATTGGAGCAATATAGGCAATAACTGGCGTATGAAAATGGTTAGCCAAATAAGACAAAATAGAAATGTTTTGTTGTTTTGCCAAGGCTAAATCCTGTGGTGACAAACTGAAGACACAGCTAAATACAAAAAACATGACTGTAGTTACCATCATGATATGGCTATATTTCAGAATCCACGAACTTTTCTCATCCGCTTGTTCCCCATATTGTTGTTTTTGAGCAACAGCAAAAGAAGAAATGATAGGGGAGTGGTTAAAAGAAAATACCATAACTGGAATGATGAGCCATAGGGTCATCAGTGAACTATGCGATTCACCATTGGGCACAATCGTGCTGCTGTGTTGCAGGATAGCATCGTTCCAGTGGGGAATTAGATAAATCGAGAGTAAAAGCAAAATACTCACAAAAGGATAAACTAACAAACTCATTGATTTTACAATTATCTGTTGTCCAAAACGAACAATTGCCATCAATCCTAAAATGAGAATAATTGCTAAAAGTGCGCGTGGCGGCGCGTTCATGCCCAATTGATTGACGATAAAACTTGAAGTGGTATTGGTAATAGCCACACTATACATGAGCAAAATTGGATAGATAGCAAAGAAATAAAGCAAGGTAAGCACTTGCCCCGCAGCACGACCAAAATGTTCATCAACCACTGTGGTGATATCAGTTTTTGCTGAGGAACCAGAAAGCACAAAACGGCATAGGGCTTGGTGAGAAAAATAAGTCATTGGAAATGCAAGTAACGCCATGATGATCAGCGGCCAGATACCATTTAATCCGGCATCGATGGGAAGAAAAAGGGTTCCGGCACCAATTGCCGTACCATAAAGACTTAGCATCCATACTGTATCTTGTTTTTGCCATGCCGAAAATCGGCTTTCTGTTTCTGGTATGACCACAGAGATGTCATTTAGAGACATAAAAACATCCTCGTCTATTGCTATGAATTAAAGTAGTTCATGGCCCGGTTAAGTATCTTTCCAATATAATATGTGTTTTTTTTATACAAAAACCCTACCATGTTATCTAAAGGTATTAGATAAATCAAGACGTAGAATTTTTCGTCATCTTGAGAGTAAGAGAAAATCCCTGCCAGTACGACAGAGGAAGTCTGTTGTTAAGCACAAAAAAGGGAGAGTATACTCGCTTATATTTATTTTAAAGTTTTTGATCTAAGCTTTTAACAGACGCTTTATTTTTGTGATTATTGCCAGATATATAAAGGTTTTGCTGTTGCAGTTATATTAAAGATT
Organism: Legionella sp. ST3F1; assembly: GCF_048553315.1. NCBI lineage: Bacteria > Pseudomonadati > Pseudomonadota > Gammaproteobacteria > Legionellales > Legionellaceae > Legionella > Legionella sp. ST3F1. The sequence continues at coordinate 111,371 of NZ_JBLZIO010000006.1, forward strand.
TATTGAAAGCACGTTCAAGAGACTTCCATGTTGATAAGAGATGAAACAATTCAGCTTCTGCAGAAGCAAAAGTATATCCAGATCCCTTTTGCATTAAAACAGGATGTTTTGGAAGAGGCTGTTATTGCTTTTTTCAAATTTTTAGAAGAACCAGACTCAGTTAAAAATTATATTGATTTTACTATCGCTCCACTACATCGTAGAGGGGATGTAGGTTTTAAACATCGTGATCCTAATGATCATCTTTATAATGACTGCAAGGATTTTTTTCATTTCCACCCTGCCTTATTTGAACGTTATGGGGTTTTTTTACAAACCCATCCCGTAGTTCTGGATTTTGTAAGGAAGGCGAAACCCATTTGGGAACTAGTTTACAAAACAGTACGTGATATCCTGCAGGTTTTTGAGAAGCAATTTCCTGGGATTGTGGATAAAGTTTTTGCTACGGATGATGTTCATGTCCTACTGCGTTTCCTCCGCTATAATTGGCAAGAATCGGGAAAGTATCTGGCCAAACCTCATTTTGATGCGGGCTCTTTTACGTTGGCAATTGCAGAAAGCTCTCCTGGCCTGAGAATTGGTAGCTGTCCTGATGATTTGAAACTGGTAGAGCATAAAGATGAGCACGCAGTGTTTATGTTGGCAAGTAATTTCAGGCAACTTATGGATACCAATGAGTTTTCAGCAGGATGGCATGATGTAGTTCAATTGGATGAAACACTGATCGGTAAGCCTTATGCGCGATGGGCTATTGTGGCCTTTATTGAGGCTCATGGTGTGGAGGCCTTGCCACGATCGGAAACGCATAAATGGTACCTCAATGAGGAGGCACAATAAGGCATATTTTAGTTGTTATTGTGCATCTCTAAAAAGTCCTTTAATCCAGCATTAATATGTCTTTCCCAAAGCGCTCCAATTCTTTTTCAGACGTTAATTCAATAAAATTTGCATGCGGGTATTTTGTTCTTAAGGTGTCTAAAAGTGAATGAACTCGTTTTTCATAACTCCACATGGATTTTAACAATGACCAACTTGCTTTTTTTTGCCGACCAAGGACAGGGTCATCGATAATCATTTGTTTATTAAACAAATTTTTTAAAACCTGCCAATAACAGCGATGGCGAGGAAAATTAAAGTATAAACAAATAGCATTCTGCTCTTCTGTTAACAGTTCTTCTTGCAGAGCTAAAAACTCTTGATAATCTCTCTCAGTCCAACTAGCGAGTGAAAAAAATTTATCAAAATAATAAAGAGAAATACCCAATCGAGTTTTCAATGTTTTAGCAAAACTCGCTTTACCGCTGCCTGGTCGACCAAGGAGCATAATACGGTTAGGCAAATTGGTTTGGCGCTCTAATCCCATTAACTGGTATTCTTTCTTGAGCAGTCTAATGGTTGTGCGGACTTGAAAGCCAAGTTTTTTATAACAATGAATGGCTTTGTAATTGTCTGTTTCAGGGTCTACAATAATTTCAGTCGCTGAGGGGCAATATTGATTAATGAATTGAGTCAAGATTGGTGTTGACCAGCCTTGCTCTAAAAAATTGGGGTCGCCAATAAACATATCAACACCAACACAGGGTGAGCTCGTGATGTATTTCCAAAAGGGGTGTTTACTATTTATGGTGTAGCGTTGTATGTAACCTATTTGTTGTCCATCAATCTGGATGATAAAACGCATAACAGTATCATTTTTCAAATAATGTTGTTTAACTTGTTTCTGCTTGCGATGCCCATCATCCCAAAATTCACGAATATGGGGTAGTTGGAGCCAACCGTGTACAATTGGAACATCACTTGCTCTAATGGGTTTAAATAATATCATTCTGCAAATCGTTAAGTTATCAAATGGTTGCGATTATAAACTGCCATTTATTCTAGCGATATTAATCTGTGCAATAAATTAAGTGGACGCTAAAATTTATTGCAAGGTATTTTTAAAGCAAATACATTCTCAGATTAGTAGCAAATCGCTTCGGTACGGCTTAGAAGGACATGCTTGCCTGGTAAAGGCTATCTTCTTGTTGGCGGGCTTTTGAATTAGCATCTTCTGAACTGATCGCTTCCACTAGCTGTCGTCCGCTATTGACTCCACCAGTAAGAACGCCAGCTGCAGTTTGTAGCAGGTTTCTGGATAAATAACCTGAATTGAAAATGGTTTCCATCGTTCTTGAGAGCAGAGTAATTATTGTAACTGCTGTATTGATAATATTGATAATCAAAGCACCAACTTCAAACACGAGACCGCCAAGAACTCGCGGTATTGCTTTAGTGGGATTATTAAAAATAGCTTCAAAAAATAACAACGTACCGACTATTATGCGTCCAACGCCCATAAAACACTTGAAAGCATTAACAAAGGGATAAAAAACTGCGGTAGCATGATAACCAACCGTGTAGTAAGGTTGAATTGCTGTTTCATATTCCAGTCCGAGTAACTCGGTTGCCTTTGTTAGCTCCTTTTTGGCATTAAAATAAAAAAAAGATGCATTGTAGTTGGCCATTTTGCTCCCTGCTCAATGAGTTTTTGATAGATCCTTATAGCTAAGGATATACCATACTACATGCTAGAATATTAGATAATTATATTAAAAGCGATGTTACCTCATTTGTGGTGATTGTTTTATGGAAACTAATTTTAACTACGCCAGTAAGACGCCATATCCCGCTCGAAAAGAAGCAGTCAATTGCCAGCCCGTACCCGAAGGCTACTACCCGATCTTTACACAATTGTTGGCACGTCATGGCGCACGGGTCTTATCCAGTAATAAATACAATGAGCTTACACTGCAGATTTGGCAGCAGGCGAGAAGGGAAAAGTGTCTGACTAAACTTGGAGAGTTATTGGTTCTTGATATCGAAAAGATAGCCAAAGCAGCTTTAAACATGGGTTATGGCAATTTAAGTCAATTGGGTAAACTGGAGCAGGAAGCGTTAGGTAAGCGGTTGGTAACACGACAAGAACGCCTATTTAGCTTGGCTCAAACTAAAAATCAGCGTATTGAGATAGCAACCTCAGGCAAGGCGCGCGCAGAAATGAGCGCTGATTATTTTATGCAGGGCATGCTAACTGTTTCACCATCTCTCCGCACTTTATTCAATCCGTTGCAACAGGACAGCAAACGGTTATATTTTCATAAAACGGATGAAAACAGTGCTTATCAAAATTATATCCATAATGATCCAACGCTCTTGAAAACCCTGGATAAGATTAAAAATCAACCCAAAAGCCACGAGGTTGCCCAAGCCGTTTTAGAGCGCCTGTATACAAAAAGCTTTGTTGATCGATTGGCAAAAACGAGGTATTCATTTCAAAGTAGGGAAACAGGAAAAATACGTCGTCCCAATGTAATCGATGCTGCCATAGCTCTTTATAATCTTTATTGCATTGCACCTGCTATGCAAGAAGAAGGGAAATGGCATTTTGAGCGCTATTTTCATGATTCTGAAGCCCTTTGGTTTGCTTATCTTAAAGATGCCCAGGATTTTTATCGCAAGGGGCCTGGCTTTAAGAATCAAACAATGACTTATCAAATAGCCAAAATTCTTCAAGATGATTTTTTTACTCAGGTGGATGAGGTGATTTCGGGGAGTAGCAATAAAGTTGCTAAATTGCGTTTTGCTCATGCTGAAACGATTATTCCCTGGGTTGCTCTCATGCAAATTCCAGGCTGTTGCCAGGCAGTGGAACCAGAAGAAATTTATACCTATGCAAATAATCCTTGGCGTGGTGAATTCGTATCACCTTTCACGGCGAATATTCAGTGGGATGTTTATAAAAATGACAAAAGTCACGTTATTATTCGTCAATTATATAATGAAGAACAGAGTGCCTTTAAAACGGAATGTCGTCCCATTGCACCTGGTAGTTTGTATTATGATTATCAGGCCTTGTTACAATGTTACAGAAAATAGTTAGCATTGATTTGGCAAACTGTTTTTTATATGGAATGCGCGTTAATTAGACTCATTACGAGACTGCAATAATTCCTGGATTTGTTTAGGAAGAATGGATTGCGCTTTTTTAGTCAGTAAGGCTTCATGTTTTTGCCATAAAGTACCTAAGTAAATAATGACCAAGCCAATTAAAGTAAGCGCTGTTGGGAAAAGAACACTGTCTTTAAAGACTTCTGAGGCCAGATGACCCAGGTAGAAACCACAGCCTATGGCACCAAAGATAACGAAAACTTTTCTTACTAAAATAACGCCTATACCAATCATGATGAGATTGATGCATAAATAGATGAACTTAGAGAATTCGCTGTCAGAGCTTTGGCAGGTCATTCCTCCCCAAAAAGCCATAACCCCAAAAATGTATAGCCAGAATGCATAGTCAGCAGAATAGTGTGATTCCAAATCCACCCAAAATGCGATGAGAATAGTGAAAAGTCCGAAATACATTGAAACATTTGCGCTTAGGGTAAAACTGGCATTTTCTCCTGCAATCATGGCTGCGAGATCCATGGACATATACCAAAGTGTTACTGCTATCGGCATAACCATAAAAGGATAGCGGTATATCCAGGCTAAAATAATTCCTACCATAAGAGTGCCTAACTCCATAAAAATCCAATGCCATTTAATGTAACTATGATAAGCGCGATAAACGGTATCATCGGGCCACCAACCCATCCCTATTTGCAAGCCATAAATAGCTAATGGTGTTAGACAGACCACAAATGTTGCGCAAATGCCAGCTGGAATACGGTAACCTTTGGTTTCGAAGAAAGAAGACAGATATAAACCAGCTATCGCATACAGTAAGGAGAGATAAAAAATTCCCCAACCGCCAAAGGTTTCCCAACCCAAGTTCATAAATAAAGTCATGGCTCCGATAGCAATTAAACCACCCAGATAATACAAAACATTCGTGAAATTAAAACTTGGATTCTGTTCAGGCTGATTTTTGATAAAATCTAATAAGGCATCAGCTTGTTTATTATTAATTATTTTTGCTTCGACAGCTTTGTTCAAAACAGCACGTGAAATTTTCATTGCTTTCCCCAACTCAGGTTTTTAACTGGACTCGGGTTTGTTTTGCCTTTCCTAAAGTATAGTTCAGTGAATGTATAATTGGCATAGTAAATTATGGCGGGAGTTCAATGGGGCTCTATTCTTGGGTATGAGATGTTATAATAGGCGGTTGATTAGACTTCTATTCAATTTTTCACAAAGTTAACTGGCACCTGCAGGAATGGTTTTCAATAGTTGATAGGTATCTGACAAAGATGATTGAGCAAGAAAAAAAATTTCCTCGATTATTATCCCTGGATGTATTTCGTGGAATTACCATTGCTTTAATGATTGTGGTTAATTGTCCCGGCAATGACAGCACTTATAACTGGCTTGAGCATTCTGCTTGGGATGGTTGTACCTTGGCAGATCTGGTTTTTCCTTTTTTCGTTTTTATTGTCGGTGTTGCCTCCGTATTTAGTTTATCCAAATCACGTGCACAGGGCGGTTCTTTACAGCAATTACTGCCTAAAATTATTAAGCGGACTATTCTGATTTTTTTAATTGGCTTGTTTCTTAATGCGTTTCCTTATCATTTTGATTTTGCCACAATTCGTGTATTTGGTGTTCTACAGCGTATTGCCATTTGTTATTTCTTCTCTGCATTTTTATTTTTAACTACACAGCCCCGAACGCAACTGATTGTAATGTTTATCTTAGTGTTGGGTTATTGGTTGTTGATGGCTTTTTGGCCGGTACCTGGTTATGGGGCTAATAATTTGACTCCACAAGCTAATCTCGCCGCTTATGTCGATCGCTTGCTTTTTTCTTCAGCTCATTTATATGGCAAGGTCTATGATCCGGAAGGCTTTTTAAGTACGGTACCTGCGATTACTACTGTATTATTGGGTAATCTTACCGGTATAGGATTATTAACGACCGCCAGTCAGCAGAAAAAATTGGTCGGGATGAGTATGGCCGGTATTAGCGCGTTACTCATTGGTTGGTTATGGGGATTATGGTTTCCAATTAATAAGGCTCTTTGGACTAGTTCTTATGTTTTATGGACTGGCGGCTTGGCGCTCTTGGTCCTGGCGTTTTGTTACTGGACAATTGATATTAGAGGATGGAAAAGATGGTGCAAACCACTTGAAATTTTTGGTGTTAATGCGATGGCAGCGTATATTCTCCATATATTTTTTTTAAAAATACAACTAATGATTACACTGCCTAATCGAGACGGTTTTCCTGGAAATTTACGTTCTTATATTACCGAACATCTATTTGGTTGGGCATCTCCTCCTGATGCTTCCCTGCTATATGCCTTAAGTTATACTTTTTTCTGGTTAGTGATTCTTACTATTCTTTACCGTAAGAAAATATATATTCGAATTTAGACCATCGGTTGAGCTAATGGGTTAATAATCGGCGCATCTTGCTTAGGTTCGTTAAACTGGCAACCAGTCGAGTTTATGGAGATTAACTATCGAGTGCTGGGGTTCTGGAGTGGGTATTTTCTTGTTTGGTGACATTACCATGAACAAATAATAAGAACAAAGACGAAGTCTTGATGTGTCTCAGAACCTAATTCTTTATAATATTTTCTTTGTTTTTCATTGAAAATTTAGTCATAAAATTATAATGACTCTCTAGGGCAATGCCAATGTTGTTGATTAAAGTGTCATTTCCATTTTTTATTTATTCGACCTAATTTTTTTAGGTAAAACCTATAATAAATAATATCTGGTTTTATCCAAGTTAATTTTTATGAAAAATTGCGTTATATTAGAATGCAATTTTCAATAAAATAATTCATTATTTTAGCTTACACCCTCTAGAATAAAGGCAAGTGAGTAAGCCTATGAAGAATGTTTTTCAAAAGAGTAATTTGAACTATTCCCTGGATAATGAACTGGCATTGGCTATTGCTCTTGCAAGAAAAGCTGGGCAAGTTATAAGAGACATCCGCACAAAGGGTTATAAGATTCAGGAAAAAGAGGAACAACAGGGGCCTGTTACAGAAGCAGATCAAGCAGCCAGCGATTTATTGTTGGAAGAACTTAGACAAGTATTTCCGCATGACCTCCTTATTTCGGAAGAAGCCCCTTTACCTTCTAAAGCCAATCCAGTAAGTCGTACATGGTTTATCGATCCCATTGATGGAACGAAAGAATTCATTGCTAATAACGGGGATTGGGCAGTCATGATAGGTTTGGCTATTCATGGCCATTCTTGTTTGGGGGTAGTCTATCAACCTGATTTAGATCGCCTCTATTATGCTACAAAAGGAAATGGTGCTTTCCTGGTAAAACCGCAAGGAACGAAGCGCCTCAAAGTAAGTGGCACCTCAGAGCCAGCCCAGGCCGTTTTAATTCAGTCTCATAACTCCCATAATAAAAAAACAGAACAGCTAATTGCGCAATTAGGGATCAGAAAAACACTTAGACAAGGCTCGGTCGGGTTAAAGCTAGGAGTCATCGCTGAAGGGAGGGCGGATCTCTATTTTAATTTTTCAGGCTACTGCCATTTGTGGGATCTTTGTGCACCCGAAATCATACTTCAGGAAGCAGGGGGTGGGGTTCTTCTCTCTTCAGGAAAAAGCATCATTTACAATCTTGAGGGAATCAAGATTAAAGAAAAATTTTTAGCTGCTAATAATGGGTTATTAAGTGCAGTATCGCAATTTATAAAATAATTTCATCTTTATGAAGTCTAGCTTGTTTATCTTTCCCGGTTACGCTCAATAGAATGATGCTTGGTTTCCATATAGACTGTGGTAGCGACCAGGCCTTGCTCATTTTCTAATTCAACAAAACGTACTCTGTCTCCCACTTCCAGTTTTTCAAAATCATAATCTATTACGCTGTGACTGGTGAAACGGATCTGGCGGCCATCGGTTGTTTCTATATAGCCGTAGTCAGCAGGTGGTGCGATTTCATTAACACGTCCATAACATACCGGTTCATGATGTTTAATTTCACCACGCTGTTTACTGATATGGCTTTGTAATTGTCTTTTGATAGCATTAAAAGCGTCTCGAATTGCTACATAAACATCTTCGTGAGCATGATTTTGCATGGGTTCTCGACTAGCTACAAGTTCGGCATTGGGTACGCTAAGATCAATACGAATATGATAAAGCGTGCCTTTGTGATGATGGCGGTGAGGCGCTTCAATCGTCACACTACAACTGATGATATGATCAAAATAGCGCTCTAGTTTCTCGGCCAGTTGGTTAACTTTATTTTCAACAGCGGGGGATGGATCCATATTGCGAAATATTACACGAACAGGAAATTTCATTACGTAACCCTCCTGTATGACTAAGACAATTACAAGTGCGTCTAATTCTAAATGATAGTCAAGAAAACTTATCTTTGCCAACGAAACTAATTGTTCATTGTCCGAGAAAAAATAAATAGAGAAATTTCTAGCAGTTTTTTTGCCTACTTTATTTACTTGAAATGAGAATCTATAATGCGAGAGTTAGCGAGATGGTTTAGCGTAAAATAAAGTAGGGAAATAAAAATGCGAGAACCCGTTAAAGTGCGTTTTGCAACCCCGCAAGATATTGATTTTATTTATGATTCCTTAATTGAATTAGTAAAGGAAGCTCGCTTAGAGAAGCGATTTTCGCAAACAAAAAACTCTCTGTTTAGAATGATTTTTTTAAACGATTCTGCTGTTGAGGTTTTAATTGGTCAAGCCAGAAATAATCCTGTTGGATTAGCCTTATTTTCAATGACTAACCGTAATTTTATGTTATTCAACGGTCCGGGCATTTATTTACATGATTTATTTGTAAATGAACGCTATAGACGAATGGGTATTGCTACTGCTTTGATAAATCAATTAAAAAAAATAGCAAAGGAAAGACAATGCTCTCGTATCGATTGGGTATTATTAACGGACAATAAAGAAGGGAAGGAATTTTATAAAAGCCTGCAGTGTGCCGAACCGGTAGAATATTTTCAATACATGAGAATTAATCATGATGAGTTAGGTTTATTATGATCCAATTACTCGGGCTTGATTCCTAATCCAGGCCAAAAGCGCTGATTTCCTGCGCTTCGCTGCCGGTAAATCAGCGCTTTTCGACTCAAATTAAATGAAATATCAACAGCCTTTAAGTAGATCAATATCTTATTGATTTCCGTACCTCAATAATTGCGTTGCCATCCCAGATATAGTCATAGTGTCCTGCCTGGACGGGAATGGTTAAGGCTGGTGGCCTAAAGATTGCCAGACATTTAGCATTCTCAGTTCTTACGCTAGGGTAGATTAAACCCCATTCATTGCGTTGTTTCATTTCACGACCCAATTCCTGGCTTTTTCCATAAGACTTAATATCTGCTACTAGATAGTCTTGATAGCGATTGTGGCAGAGATCGACTAGGCTTTTAGTCACGTGGGCAGTGTATTCTCTCATTTGGACTATACACGGTGGCTCCTTTGATGCGGCTAAAAAAACTTCGCGATGAAATTTGGTTTCGGCAATCGCTGTTCTGGTTGAGTCCCCAGCATAATAAATGCCATAAGAGGTGCCATCACTGAAGCGCGAAATCCCGAAATGGGTAAAAGCCGCCATTAGTGGAGTAGATCCAGGCCCACCGACCCAATCTTCTTTGGCTACCAGTGAAATATAACCGTATTCTGTTGTTAAACGATCATTAGTAAGCCCTTCCAGATAGGCAATTTGCTCCAGCTCTTCTGGCGATTCGGCCCAATCGAAAAAGCTTACTGGTGGATATCTGGATGGAACAAGGCGATGTGTTTTATCCTTAAAATCAATATAGTTAAACATTCCTTATTAATACCCTCGCCAAAAATCTAAAAATCTACGTACCTCTGCAAGTCTCATGAGACTTCCTTCCATCATATAATTTTTTGGAGTAATGCCATTAAAAGGAGGCAAGGTATTTTCCCTATTAATCCAGGATAAAGCCTGGCTACTGTCAATAAATAAAATTCGCAGATCTTTATAGATCCCTAGTAGTAAAGAAATACGTTCTTTTTCATCACGACTTAGGTTCCCATTATAGCTTTTGATTCCTTTATAGTAAGAGGAGGCAGGCATATCGCCCATCAATTTCAGTGCTTCTTCTTTACTAAAATTAAATCGTTCTACCAGATTTTTAAGGGCTTTCCATATGACTTCATTAGGTACTGCTAATGACACTTGCGCTGAAGTTTTCATAAGAACCTTTTCTTTAAATATACTTTATTATTGTCTAATTTTAGATTTTTGTCTAATTCTAGATTAATAATTTTTATTGACTACTGAAATAGCAAATTGTATTTACAACTTTCCATTGGTCTAATTTTTTTTATTTGTGCTGTTAATTAAAGCATGTAACAATGGTTGAAGGTTCTACGGGCAAAAAGGACAAGCGTATGAAACAATATATCTGGTTCCATCCTCTTTATATTGCAGAGACTGCCAAAACGACCGTGGTAGGGCAGATGCGCAATGCAGAAAAACATGGTTATATTGTTTTAAAAGAAAAAGAATTAAATAAGGTTAGTACTCGAGATCATTTATCGATTGTTGGTCATTCATTTTCTCCAAAGTTAGAAGTAGAAGCAGATATAGACGGTATGTCGTTATTGGTTAGATCCCCAAAGGGGATGGAGTGTGAGTTAGCAGAAGATATCGCCCAACAGGAGGATACGGGTTTTTATATTCAAGGAGAAACAGCCGAGCAATGTATAAAAAGATTACAGCAAGCAGGGCTTAAAAAAGGACCACTACTCTTATCACTGGAGTGCTGCATAGCGGCTGCGGCGGACGGCATTGCCGAACAACTGTCGAGTCATCGATTCTTTATAAATACGATTATTGAGGCTAATACAAGCGGCATTGGCCGAAATCCTGGCAATCTTTCCTGGTCTATGTCAGAAGACTGCTTTGGCCGAGTTGTATTGCAGGATAGTAAAAATCCTTGGATTTTTCTGCTCGGAGGTAGTCAGGTTGCAAAGCGTTCTCATGGGACTTACCAGATTAGCGAGGTAATAAGAACAATACTGCAGCAAGATTTCCACAGTCGCTTTTTTAGCCATTATAGACCTGGTCTAAGAGGGGGGCGTGTAGGACGATACTGTGAGAGTACTGGTCAGCGAATAACCCGTGAAAAAGCAGTTGCCTTCGCCTTGGATCAACGCGGTTCAGCGACTGATATAGCGTTACAAGAAATGGATAAAGAAGAGGAGAATAGAGTTCTAAGCCACTAGATTACCACATGCATTTTACTCCATTTATATTCCTTCAATTGAATAGCGAATTTTTAACGATATTGATAATTATTAATTATCAATATCGGAAACTCTGCATCTAAATTTCAGGCTGATTTAATTATATTAATAATTCATTAATTTTACCCGGGTATAATTCAAAATTTTTACATTTTATTTAATTTTTATATATAAATTAACCTTAAATTCCTATGGTTAAAAGCATAAAAATTTTGAATTTACAGGAGGATTTATGGGGCTTTCAACCAATTTGAGACTAGGTGAATGGGCAAAAAATAAAACACAATTACTAGTGCCTTTTAGTACCAATTCAGGTGGTCAAAAAACCATTGAGCAAACACTGTTATTAACGATGGTTCGCAAAAAACATCCAAAAATAATGCAGGAGCAAATTGCAAGCTGGTCTCTTAGCCCCAATCCTGCTGATAATAGTGAAGATCATAGTAATAGACAAATATCCTTTTATGATGGCTTTGGCAAAGAACATGTTGATACTTTGTTGAATTTTCACAGTTGGTTAAAAGACGCCCGAGATAAAAAGGCTAGTGGTTATCATCGTGACGGTACTTACCGTACAGTCTTACATGATATTGAAAATAATGCTAAAAATAGTGTTAAACATGGTGTAGGAAACTGTGATGAGTTAAGTGGTATAGCGTATCTTTTATTACTCGAATGCCCCTCAAAATACACAAAAAGCCAACCTGTTCGAGTTGAAAAAATCAATATCACGTCCCCGGGTGATCATTGCTTTGTTGTAATTGGACGTAGAAAAAATTCTGATCTTAGGGATCCATCGACTTGGGGGCCTGATGCCGTGATTTGTGATCCTTGGGGAAATGTTAATTTTTCGGTAAGTGAACAATTAAATAAGAATAAAAGCGATAGATTAGCCATGTTTAACTATATAACCTATCATTTGGCAGCACGGGATTCTGCTTTTAAAATCAGTCAAGACTATGTGGGAGGGGGGCATTCTCAGCGCTGGGATAAAAAGGGGCGAACTGATTTACGGTATCACCAAAATTACTCTGCAAAGCAACAACATATTCCTTTTTTTCATTCGGGAGGTTATCAATTAAGTGATGTTGAGGCCATGGATATCGTAAAAGATGAAGGAGCAAATCTTGTTATATAATTTGCCCAAATTATGAATAAGTAATAAATTTGGCCAGACAACAGGCTTTCTTGAATTGCTAATTCGTTAGATTGATAGTAGTAATTTGTTTTGAATTGATGATGTTGAAAATTGTCAGCTAACAGGAGCGAAATCAGCTTAAAAAGGACGTGCTAATTCAGATTTTCATGGACCAAAATAGACAATTAGTTATATGGATAGTTTGCACCTTGGATCTAATTATTGATGGTTATGATTATACATTACCTCATATCACCGCTCTTCTCTTATGATAGACCAGACTGCATCTCTACTTGGTGCAGTATTTTTGACCATTATTTGTCGGGCGTTTGGCTGACCTAATAGGCAGGAAAATCATGCTTATTCTAAATTATATCCAAGCATTCTGGATAGCGCATTTCAAGGCCCATTTTGAAAAAAAGTTATTGATGACTAGCTGTTGAAATTGATGCTCGATTAAACTGAACTATAAGGCAAGAGGTAGGTTAAAAAATAAGCCTGCTTTCTATTCAACAATAGAAATATAATTGCAGGCCTAATAAAGAGCTTTAATGTATTAGCTTAGTATACTTACTATACTTGCCACAGCCTCTTCTTCAGCGCTCTTTTTCGTTATGGGCGTCTTTTCAGGAGTCGAAGAGAGCGTCGGTAATTTCACATGGGTATCTTCTTCCCTTAACTCCTCTACAGTCGCAGTAAATGTACTGGAACCACCAAAAAAACTGGCTGGAGTAGACGATGGTTTAACTCTATCCATAGACGCCGTGAAGAAACGAATTTGTCCTTTGAGCAAATTCCTTACAATTTCTAAGGCTTGTTGAGCAAGCTTGGTTGGTAATTGATCGTAAACTTCAACAAGACTTTCTTCCCTTTCCATAAAAATGCTGTAGGTAGCTACGGGCGCGCTCTTATGAGTTTTAAATACGACATTAATGCTCAAAGTCCCATGATCATCTCTACGGACTGACGCTTTTGTTCTACTGGCAACTTCATGGATCATTCTGACAGGAAAATAAGCATAGCCTTCAGGTGTGGCGGTAACATCTTCTTTTAAAACATGGGATAAGTGTTGCGGAGTTTCTTTCTTTTTGAAGGATTTTGCTTTTGATACTGGTTGAACGATACCTACTACCTCAGTAAAACCAGGATCTTTAGGATTACTGGAGCTGTGATAAATATTGTGTTTATAACCGCCATGTACTATGAAACTGCAAAAACCACGAGGGTGTGAGTGTCTGGTTTCTGGTTCTAGGCGAGCACCTAAACTTTCATAAAGATCGCCTGGCCAAAAATTGAGTCGTAACTCCGCAGCATCAGGAATGACTTTTAAAATTCGAGGATCTTTGATTGCACTAATGAGATCATTATTTAAACGTAAAAATCCGGATGGGTTTCTGCTTACCGTTAAATGTTCTGCATAAACTGGATTTTCTAAAACCTCTAAAATTGCAGTCATGAGAGTAATTTTAAATCCGACGTTGGTTAGTGCTCTATCAACGCTATCTAGTCTGCGCGCATCTACACAGGTCATTGCTAAACGAGCTCTATCGCCCTCATTCAAAAAGCTAAATAATTTTCGCGATAGCTTGTTAGTGCTTCCACCATGAAAAACATCTTGAAATGTTTTTGGTTGAGTTTTGGGCTTGGTAGATACTACTGTAGTTACTACAGAGGGATCTTCGCTTGGGGCTACTAGGGGGGTTACTGGGGGAATAGTTGGTGTAGCGACTACTTTATCCTGCTCAACAAGTGAACGTACGCTATCTTCTGTTAACATAATTATCTGCCCTCAAATAATAAATAAATTTGATTAGTCCCTCCTCTTTTTTCCCTTAAATTGCCTGGTAAATTGGCAAGAGCTCAAATGTTAACCATAAATTATTAAGGAAATATTAATAATTTTTAAACATTATTAAGTATTTTTGAACAATTAATTTATTATTTAAATAGCTAACCTAACAGGGGTTAATGAATAAATTTGAATTAAGTTTAGATTAAGCAAGGATAAGGGTAATTTCTTGTTTGATAATAAAAAATTATGGTTCGTGACTTGCACTACGCCGTTGCAGAATGAGTATATTGTTCGTGTAATATTCCTTTGGCGATATTTCGATAGAAAAGATTTTCTGGCTTACTGGGTATCATCTAATTAAGTCAAGTTTATCGTGGAAGATGGATTGTCTTCATAATAAGCGTTTTCTTTAAAAATGATCTTTTTTCCTGAAATCGCCGAAATACGATTACCAGGTAAAATAAAACCTATCACATTGAGCGGATCGACGGCTGAAATGGTAAGCATTTCTTTATTGGGTTCCTTATTTTTAGTTGCCCGTAAAGAATCTACAGCATAAGGTAACGCGAATTGTTCACCTAAAAAACCACTGACAAAACGCCCCCCACGAATTTCCCCGCGTGCTTCCAGGCGACGAAAAGCGATTAACAATTCCCGCCAACGTGGAATTACTTTTTCTCTGGCTAAAAGATCACGAAAAACAACACCATATCGTTTCAATAATAACCAACAAATCGCTTCGATTTGTGCAGTAGAATCTTGGTGGGTATGAGTTTTTAATAAGGACCACCTACCCGTACTGTATTGATGACGAAGAGGGTGGCGTCTTTTTTTGTTTAAGCGGCGACGGGGATCAATTAACGAGCGTAAATTATCGAAACCATCAGCAGTTGTTAAACCGGCAGTAACCAGCTCCCAGAGACCCATCTCTATCTCTGATTTAAGATGGTTTACACCCAGAGCAATATCAGTAAAAAAGGAAGCCCCATTTTTTTGTAAATAACTATAGATGCTTTTTGCAATATGACTTAAAGCGGGTAAATCTTCTTCATGAGTGAAATGTTGCACTTCCGGCATCCATTCTGCTGTATCTCGCACGAAGAAAGTAATCGGAGCAACACTTGTGGGTATCACACGTTTATTTTCTAATATTGTCTCATTCTTTAACGAGGAAAGTCGTCCCCAACCGATAATTCCCATGAGGCAAAGTCTATCGAGCATCGCCGGATCATAATTATTAACTCTTTTGGCTAAAATTTCTGGTTCCCAGGCTTTTGCAGGCATTTCAAATCCTTGTAACTGGCTGATTATCTCCAGCAGGCCTTGTTCATCTCTTAATTGAGTGCCTGGGGCTAAATGTTGCCAAGATAATAGCCATTGCACAAATTTCATCGCGCTGACAGGTTCGATTTCTTTACGCAATTTTCCTAAAGTTAGTTGATGAATCCGGGCTAGCAGGCGCCGCTCGCACCACTCCAGCTGATTAGCTTCTTTAAAGGTGCCTCGCAAAATTAGTCCGCTTGCCTCTAATCGAAGTAAGGCATGCTCTATAGAGGATAAATCCAGATTTAATAACTGACTTAATTCTTGACTGGTTGTTGGGCCAAGGGAGAACATCCAGCCACGGATTAATTCAACGATACCTTCCTCTTGAGACAAAGGTTTTCCCTCAATGGCTTTTAAGGGATGCTGAATAATTGCGTGTGGGTAGATATTCGAAAAAGTTTTGGCTTTTTCTATAGAAAACCAGAAAAGTTTGTCACCTACCAGGGCTGTAGCCGCTCGTCCGCCAGCAATGAGTTCAGTTAGGAAGTTTTGCCACAGTAAACGAGTGGTTTCTTGCTTGAAATACAGAGCGGGAAAAGCAATAAAGGTTTGTAGGGCATCTTGAAGCTCATCAGCATTCCTGACATCAGGCCAAACTTGCTGTTGAACCTCCTCAATAATGTTTAAATCCAGTTTACCTATTTCTTGTATAAGTGAGTCAGGCAAGACACGCCGCATGGCAACTGCACGTGCTCTCCTCTCTTCCAAGGGTGCATCATCCAAAAAGGCATAAGGATTTGCATTTAATATTTCGTGGGCAAATTGTGAGGGGATTGGCGTATCTACAGCAAGATACTGGATTTCACCCTTTTTTATTTTCTTTAAAATATCAATCAAACCATCCAGATCGAGTGCTTCTGTTAGCGAATCTTTTAATGCTTCATTAATCAGAGGGTGGTCTGGTAATTCAATGTCGCGCCCACCGAGATTGTCTTGGCAGGCTGCTGCATCGGGAAAAACGGCTGCCAGTAGGTCATCGGACAGCATCCGGATAATATTGGGTGGTACTTTTTTTCCACTACGAAAACGAACTACTGCCAATGCTCGGGCTGCATCCCAACGCCAACGGGTAGCAAATAGAGGGGATTGCAAAACAGCCTGAGTGAGTACTTTCGTAATGGTTTTCGGATTTAAAAAAGCAAAAACATCAGCTAAAGGAAAACTATGCTGTTCAGCCAGGGCAATATTAATGCCGTCATCAGTTGCAGAAGCTTGCAGTTCAAAATTGAAAGAGCGGCAAAAACATTTTCTTAGTGCTAAGCCCCAGGCTTTATTAATACGAGCGCCGAAAGGAGCATGAATAATCAATTGCATGCCGCCTGATTCATCAAAAAATCGTTCAGCAATAACTTTTTGTTGTGTAGGAACTGCTCCCAATAAAGCTCTTCCTTGCAAAATATAGTCAATAATTTGCTCTGCCCCGGCGTTATCAACTCCGCAATTTTCTTTTAACCAGGCAATTACTGGTTGAATAAGCGCCTGGTTTTTAGCTGTTTCGATGGAGGAACAAATGATTGGTAATTTGTCGCTGATCAGTTGACGTAGATTGGAAACACGTAATGATAGTTCAACCGTTCTCCCGGGCGCTTCGCCGCGCCAAAAAGGAACGGTTGGAGGTGCACCATGAGCATCTTCTACCAATACACGACCTGTAGCACTTTCAATATGTCTGATTTTCCATGAAGTACTGCCTAGTAAGATGATATCTCCACGGTTACTTTCTACTGCAAAATCCTCATCCAATGTACCTACCATCACACTGGTTGGTTCTGCGAACACGGTAAATAAACCAGTTTCAGGAATTGCCCCTCCGTTAGTAATGGCAGTCAAACGGCTGCCACGCCGGCCTTTAACCAAGCCATTAACGCGATCACGAAAGAGGTATGCACTATAACGACCGCGCGATCCCGCAATGCCTTCAGAGAGCATTTCAAGAATATTATTAAACGTTTCGCGTTCTAAAAATTTATAGGGAAAAGCGTGTTTTACCAACGCAAATAAATCATTTTCCTGCCAGTCGTCGGTAGCGCAACTTGCAACAATTTGTTGCGCTAAAATATCCAGGGGTTCCTTAGGAATAATCAACCGATCAAGGTCGCCATCTTTGATAGCATTGACCAGGGCTGCACACTCTAATAACTCATCGCGTGTAGTGGCGAAAATTCGACCTTTCGAAATCGCACCATGCCAATGACCCGCACGCCCAACGCGTTGTAGCATGACTGCAATTGAACGCGGCGAACCCAATTGGCATACCAAATCGACTGTACCAATATCAATTCCTAACTCCAAAGAGGCTGTGGCGACAAGCGCCTTTAGCTGTCCGTTTTTTAATTTGGTTTCAGCAGTTAGTCGTAATTTTCTAGACAGGCTTCCATGGTGGGCGGCAACTTGCTCTTGGCCTAGCCTCTCTGCCAGATGATGAGCAACTCTTTCGGCTACTCGGCGTGTATTGGCAAAAATTAAGGTGGAACGATTTTGTTTGGCGAGTTCTGCAAGTCGATCATAAATTTCATCCCACATACTATTTGATGCCACCGCCCCTAATTCACTGGATGGGACCTCTACAGCCAGTTCTAACTGTTTGGCATGTCCAATGTTAACAATTTGCGGTAAAGCTCGCCGGTTACCTGTTAAAAAGTTTGCAACTAACTCAAGGGGTTTTTGTGTTGCTGAAAGGCCAATGCGTATGGGAGACTGATGAGTAATAGCCTCAAGACGCTCTAGAGATAATGACAGGTGGGAACCGCGTTTATCATCAGCAAGCGCATGGATCTCATCGACAATGACTGTTTTAACTGTCCGCAGTAGTTCTCTACTTTTCTCGGTTGTTAATAAGATATAAAGGGACTCTGGGGTGGTTACTAAAATATGAGGCGGTTTTTTAGACATGGCCAGCCGTTCTTTAGGCGATGTATCACCGGTTCTTACAGCGACCTTTATCTCTGACATGCAAAAGTCTTCTGCTTTTGCAAGTTCCATAATGCCGGCAAGGGGACTCATCAGGTTTTTTTGGATGTCATTACCCAATGCTTTTAAAGGGGAGACATACAGCACTTCTGTTTCGTCACCAAGAATACCGTCGAGCGATTTTCTAACCAGCTGATCAATGCAGGCTAAAAAGGCAGCAAATGTTTTTCCTGAACCAGTAGGCGCTGAAATTAAGGTTGTCTTACCGGCAAGAATGTGAGGCCAGCCTTGACGCTGTGGTTCCGTTGGCTCCCCAACATTGGTGATGAACCAGTCCCTGACAAGTGAATGGGCCCAATCAAGAGTATGATCAGATTTCATCGATATAACATTGCCAAAAGATAGAGTTAACTGCTTAAGTATACACTATATGAACTGATGCAATAATACCAACCCAGAAGTCTGGTTTGG
The DNA here is from genome assembly GCF_048553315.1 of Legionella sp. ST3F1. NCBI lineage: Bacteria > Pseudomonadati > Pseudomonadota > Gammaproteobacteria > Legionellales > Legionellaceae > Legionella > Legionella sp. ST3F1. The sequence goes on from NZ_JBLZIO010000006.1 coordinate 130,213, forward strand.
TATTTAAAGATAACAATAATTCCTACTATTGGGTGGGATCTTAAATTCTAATACTAGTATAAGTGGTTTTATCTGAATGTATTGCTTTATACATTTTTTTGTTCATGCAAACTATCTTTTCAACACTGTTGGGTATAGGAATAAGGACAGAAGATTTTTTGACGGTTATATAGAGTTTACTGTTTTTTATTTTCCATTTCCCTACTAGTGCTTTTGCTGCGTTCTTGATATCAGTTTTATCAGCAATTTTTCCTATCAGCGTGTGATCTTTATTAAAAATTAAAATATCTACGTAGGACCTGCCTAGCAGTTTCACCTCCATACTTTCTTTTCTTTTCCCAATAATATTTTTTTCATAATATTTGTCCGTTTGTGGGTAACAGTTATCAGAAGCAAAAATGGGAGGAATAAAGAGTAAAAAGCAGGTTGTGATTAAATATTTAATCATCAATTCGCTCCATAAGTTGGTAATTTTTTTGCATTAAACAAAAGATTTTAAACTGTGTCAAATAAAACCATTTGAGTCACAACTGTTCCAGAGGTAATTTAGTTGTTGATTTCAAAAAATTATATGAATTTAAATAATAAAATTTATGTAAGAAATTAATTATTAATATTTTATTAATATTTTTACATTAGAATGCCAAAAATTAAAAATTTTATCGGAAAATATATCATGCTGCAGAAAGTTGAAATTGTAGAAGATAGCTTGGTCGAGTGCGTTAATAGTCAAAGAAATGCAAGAAAAACAATTTTGGCCAGTATTGCACAGAATGGTCTAACTCCACCTACAACCGACAGCAATAGTCATCTTTTATTATCAGCTGACGGACATATTTCCTCAAAAATTTCTTATAACCTAGTACAATTAGAAAAATGTAAAGCTAATAATTTTTCAACTATTTGTGATTATGCGATTCAGGATCCCCACTGTGGAATGATTGGAATAACCCTGGAGCGGAATTATACAATCAACGCTAAAGATATAACTGAATTGACTCCTATCCTGGCTCCTCGTCTGCTAAACAGTATTTTGTTTATTGTTGTGAGTGAACAATTAAAGACCAGAAGATCTCAATACTCAGGCGATGTTTCTGAGCAGGAACTGGAGGGGAGTATTGGCCGTGGTGCAATCCAAGCCATTATTGTTCCCACTTTTTTATATGCTGAGGTAGTTAATCTTTATAAGGATGTCACTATCATTCCCGTCGATACTGTTAATTGCAGAATCAAATTAAGTAAACATGTTACTAAAAATATTCAATTAGAAAATACTGACGCCCTGGATAGGGAGATCGACAAGAAATTTCCACTGATGAAACTACAGCATCCTAGTTTGTATGAAGATAAGCAGATGATATTGCAGTTTGTTGAATTTGAAATGACTATGCCTGATTATAGTACTGGTTTGGTGCAATATATTGAAAATAGTATAAAAAAATATGGTAAAAGCCATTTTTTTGGGCTTCATTTAACAAGGCTTCCTACGCAGCACGATGTATCCGTGTTATTGCAGAAGAAAGAAAATGGTCCTAAGGAAATGATGAGGAATGATAGACAAAATGAAAATAAAGTTGAATCTCAGGTAGCTAATGAAGTCGCTGTGACCCCTGCAACTCCACAAATTGATTTATTTAGCTTAAATTTCTTAACGAGCATGGCACAAAAAGCAACTGTAGATTCTACGCCATCTAATGAGGAGTCAACTGCCTATACATTCCCATAATGATGTAAGTAGTGATAATTTAGAGGTAAATTCTGTTACCTGCCAGAATGATTTGGTTATCATGAATCCTATTATCAATGGCAAAATTGTCCTATTCAGGCCAGCAATAAAGTAGACACGCGATAAGTAGGAGGAAACCTTTCTTGTCGTAAAATACCTCTCTTTCTGTCGTCAAATACATGAGTAAACAGTGCAACAATCGGTGGATGCCATTTTTATACTGGTTACTCTGGTATAATGAGTGATCCCTGGTTAATTCTTGCAGTTATTCCAGAAGCGGATAAAGCAAGCAAGCCAATGGATTTGGATCCAACACCTCTCTTTTATTGGGATGAAGAAATGCAGCGTCTGTTATGTCGTAAATAGGTTGATAACCTCACGCCGGGCAATGACCACTGATTGGTTGGGAAGGGGTACCCTTATTGAACTGAAAAGAGATCGTAGTGAAACAAAAGAGAGGTGCGACATTCTGTATACGTTAAAAAAGTGATGAGTATCTCGAGTAAGAGGGGATTTTCTATGTTATACCTTCAAATACAAGCAACAACTGACCTGTTATTGAGTGTTGAGAGCTGGAATGCTAAAAATTACTAATACGCTATGTATTTCTATGTCAGAAATTGAATTAACAGCAATTCGAGCTCAAGGTGCTGGTGGCCAGCATATCAATAAAGTATCTACGGCAATGCATCTTCGCTTTAATATAGAACAGTCCAGTTTACCGCCAGAATTAAAGACCAGATTACTTCAGCTAAGAGATTACCGCATTACCCGGGATGGTATGATTGTCATCAAAGCGCAGCGTTATAGAAGCCAGGATAAAAATAGAGATGATGCCTTGCTAAGATTAGTTGCACTCATTAAAAAGGCGTTGTTTGTACCTGTTTCGCGCATAAAAACCAAGCCCTCCAAACTGTCGATTAAAAATCGACTTGATAATAAAAAACGTAGAGGTTATTTAAAAAAGCTTAGGCAATCCACAGAGTAACTATTCTTTATTCTTATCTGTTTAAATGGCTAATCACAGCGATTTGATTGGAAACTAACATCGTCCATATTAGCTTTTGCCCGGAACAGTGCCGCTAGACGTGATTGCATAATTTGCGTTCTTATTTATTATTTCTTTTGCAGCGCGCTCGCCACTAAGATAAGCACCATACACAGTGGCGGGATAGAGATTTGTAGTTGCTTCTCCGGCAAATAGAAGATGTCCAGCAACTGTTCTTGCCATATTTAAATAATCTTTTCCATCCTCTAAAGCTTCTGGACGCAAGCTTGAATAAGAACCTTCACTATAGGGGTCTTTACCCCAGCGAGTGATGACATAGGATGTTGGAGCTGGAATTTTTTCACCATAGATAGTTTTTAATGTTTTCATCACAGATTGAATAATTTCAGTGTTCTTTTTATCTTCAAGATTTTTGGCAAAATCAGCAGAAACAATGGCAGACAAAATGGGTTGGTGAAAGAAATAATTGAGGTTATCAAATTCAATCCACTCTCCTTTATTTACCCAATTTGTACCTGACCAATAGGCAGGAGAAATGTAACTAATAAATTGCTCAGAGTCCCAAAAGACTTTTGGAAAAAGCATGATAATTTTATTCATGATTCCCATATTGAGGTGTTCCATTGCAATAATTTTATTCCTGGGTAATTGGGGTATAAATTTAACACGGCCAGTTTTTAAAACGCCCAAGGGCAATGTACAAATAACATATTCGCCAATAAATTTTTTGTTATTGTTTGTACTGACTACGATTGCCTCGCTGTTTTGATAATTTACTTTGATTACTACCTGATTCAAAAGAATATGGGTCTCTATGTTTTTAGCAAGACCATTAACCAGATCTTTATAACCATGAAGGAGGAGTTTTTCTTTCCCTGGAAAATTATCTTCATTGTCATACCAAAGGGCAGATAAATCGTGAATATCAGCTGCATATTCTTGTTCAATTTTGTCTGAGATTTCATACAACAAGCCATGTTGTGATTTTTTATTAAGATGTTTCTGGTTAATTAATTCAAGAACAACATCTGACACGGATAATTTTGCATTCCTTTTATTGTCTCTACGTTTTTTTTCGACTAGCTTTTCAAAATCCAAATAAAGTTCTTCATAGGATATATCAATGGCATCTGAAATTTCTTTACCTTTCGAATTATAAAATGAGGAAGAATGACTATCTAGGGAAGCGGTAGCCAGATGCCATTTTTTAGCTAATTTCATTAAGGGATTGCTTTGATCGCCGCCATGAATTATTCCTGCTCCCAGCTCTATAGGCACCTCTTTCCATGGCATAATAGTACTGACTCTCCCACCTATGCGATTGCGTGCTTCGAGAATAATATAATTATTTACGCCATGCTTTTGTAAATAGTGACCAGCTTCTAATCCTGCGATTCCTGCTCCGATAATAATAACTTTATAGCGAGCAATTCTGTCCTTTTCGGCTTGAAGCGTTTGACTAAAAATGAGAAAAATTATGATTAAAATCCTTTTAAACATAAAACATCCCTAATTTTGTTGATTTGTTAAATATAACAGGTGGGTGTCTAAATCACTTGATATTTTCTGAAATTTATTTAATTGCTTAATTAAATCTTGCTATAGATCTGATTATTGGCATCTACCTCGCTTTTTTATGGTATGAGCATCGGCAGCGAACTATAATTAAAAACATCAATGTGCAGGAGTAATTATGGGGATAAAAAATCCTGGTGATCTTTTCGATATTCCTAAAGAAAAACTGTTTATCTCGGAAAGTGGTTATGCATATAGCATTGATATGATAGCCGATTTTATTAACAGTGATGATTGGGATTTCAATGAGTATAAAAATAGGGAGGAATTGCAAGGGACCTTCCGTGACTTCAAAAATAAGGAACGCGAATCTGAAGAAATAAAAGAGGCTTTACCAATTCATTTATTCACTGAACGTGATATCGCAGAATTACTGAAACATAGAGAAATCGTTAGTGCTTATGAAAAAAGTCCACTGGCTAGTGGGTTAAAAGATCTGGCAGATGGTATTAGTGAAACAACATTAGAGCTTATTGGTGAAGTGGCTAAAAAATCGCAAATTCTTGAGAGTGGTGGTGAAAGTGCGAATGAAGCGCGATTGGGGCTCGTATTATCTACACCACTTCATGCACTTTCTGAACATCTTAAAACGATTAAAAAAACAGAAAAGAATGCCCTGATTTACCTTACCAGCCAAGGCGGGCCTGTGGGCCGATATTCCGAACCGGATGCGCGAGGAATGAATTTTATCGATGATCTCAATAAGATTTATAACTCAGGATGTGGGGCTGGTTTTAACCGACATATCGCCAATGTATTTACTATTCTTAAAAGTTATAAATTGTACCAGCAAGCCAAAAAACAACTTCAAATGGAGTCTTCCCACTCCTTCTCTGCTAATAAGGCCGTATCAATGTGGGCGGTTTCACCTTCGCTAATTGATCCAGTCAAGATGGATGATGCTTTGCATTACATTAGAGACAAAAGAGGGGCTTTGGGCATAGCAGAGCTAGATCAATTAGAAGATAATTTTTTAATGAAGAAAATTGAGCTCATCAATGGAAATAGTAAAGAATGTTATCTGATAATAATGGATCTCAATTTAGATAAAGAAACTGGAGTTAAAAAAATTCTTATTCCAATTGAGAAAATTCTAGAGTTTGCCGATAAGCACACCCATTCGCCTGGTATGGCCACTTGATTGAACCAGACAAAAATTATTGTCAATAAGTTTGCTCACAACACGTTGGGAAGAGGGGATTATATGAATTCTATGAGCTAGCTGTTTTTAATGAGCGGTCTGTTTTCAAAAAAACATTTGCTAAACCAGGGACACTAACGTAAGTTTTGATTGGTTACACCCGTTAAACCACCATGCATCCATTTTATTGCCCAATTATAAAATTCCTCGGCGGGCATGGGTTTTGCGATTAAATAGCCTTGTGCCAGATCGCACCCTAATTCGAGCAGATAATTCCAATCTTCGACAGTTTCTACTCCTTCCGCAACGGAGGTGAGCTTTAATTTTTTAGCCATTTCCAGACTGGAACTTACGATGATGCGCGTAGATTCATTTAAGGCAGCATTGGTTACAAACGACTTATCGATTTTAAGTTCCGTATAGGCGATACGCATAAGTTGCTGCATAGTTGAATATCCGGTCCCATAATCATCAATAGACAAACCAAAACCTTTCATTCTTAATCTGGATAGATTTTCCAGGACACTGCCAAGGCAAGAGGTTGTGGCGGATTCAGTGATTTCTAAAATCATATGATGAGGCTCCAATCCTTGGGATAGAACTAGATTCGTGATTCGATCGGCCAATGTTGTATCTGTTAAGGATATGAGTGACAGATTAACTGAAACCATTATATTAAGTCCTGCGTGCCTCCATGAGCTGCAATATTTTGCTGCTTTTTTTAAAATTACCCAAGTCAATTCATCAATGATCTCCATATGCTCCATATCGGAAATAAAATCCTGGGGGTTGATAATACCTGCTCGTGGGTGTCGCCAGGAAGTAAGTGCCTCAGCGCCTTTAATGAACCTGGTTGTCAATTCAATTTTAGGTTGGAAAAAAGGTTCAAATTCTTCGTTTTTTAGTCCTTTCAACAATTCTTTTTTGGTAAATGATCGTGTTGGAGGTTTTGATTTTGTTACCTTGTGGTTTCTAACGGCAGACATATATTTGTTAAGTAACAATTCTAACTTATTCTTACTAACTGGTTTTTCGACGACACCGAGAAGATTAATCTCGTAAGCCAATGCCATGGTTTCGATAGATGTGATCAGTGGCCGTTCCAATCCACTAAAAATAATAGTGGCTATTTTAGTTTTAATTTCACTAAGGTGGCGAAGTAGTTCCATGCCATCCATGCCAGGCATTTTGATATCACTGATTATAATATTAATGGATTTAGCATGTTTTTTAATTATTTCGAGTGCCGTACGGCCATCTTTCGCTTCGTATAGGTTTTCTACACCCATATTTTTTAAGAGGCGGATTAGGATATTACGTTGAAATTCTTCATCTTCTACAATTAGAATGGTTAAATTTTTAAAGCTCATACATTTATTCACCTGACTGAATGTCTTAAGTTCTTCTGCATAACAGAAACGTAATAAGACTAGATTAGAGTGAATCTAAATAGTTCTCCAAGTTTTGCACCTCTTCATCAAGTTTAGTTCGATATTTTTCAACGGTTTTATCATCATTCTTGCGACTCGCTTCTTCAATTTTCTGACAAATGATGGCAAGTCGTTGGGCTCCAACCAGCTGGCAGGCCCCTTTGATCTGATGAGCTAAGTTCATTATTTGGTTGAGCTCCTTCTTTTCTATCGCGTCATTAAGTAAAGCAGTACTTTTACTGTTTGTTCGCCTGAAATCCTTAAGAATCTCTTGTATTGCTTTCTCATCTTCTCCTACAATTTCAATCAATAGGGAGCGGTCGATAGGTGGGGCTGTAGGAAGTGGTAACCAATGATCCATACAGCGCATTAAATCTATCAAGGCCACAGGTTTTACCAAAACATCATTCATACCTGCTGCCAGGCAATTTTTTTTTACATCCAATTGAGCATCAGCCGTGCAGGCAATAATCGGGGTATTTTTTAGGGCATTTACATGCTCATATTCACGTATTTTCTGTGCCAACTCATAACCATTCATCATAGGCATGTTGCAATCTGTTAAAATTAAAGCATATTTTTTAGATTGCAGTGTCGCCAGGGCTTCTGTCCCTCCTTTAACTCCTTCCGCAGCATAACCCAAAGAATTTAACTGTTGCATGAGAACTTTACGATTCACTGGATAATCATCAACTATACATACGAGGGAATTTTCTCTCTCTGCATCAGGAACATTAGGAGCACTCCGACGATTAGCTATTGTCTCTGCTAATTGATGGATGGGTTCTGTGAAGTCAGTTTCGATTTGCTTTTGATCTGCAATGGGAAAAGTGACTGTTAGAACCATCATAGTCCCGTGATTTAACTCACTACTAATGTCAATGGAACCATTCATCAATTCGGCCAGTCTTTTGTTTATTGCAAATTCTAAAATTGCACCACATATCTCATGGGCATGCTGTTTTTCAATCTCGGCAAATGGGTTGAGGAGCTGTTGCAAGCTCTCAGGAGGGATTCCAATCCCAGTATCTTCTACTAAAAATCGTAAACGCTCGGATTTATTAAGGCGTTCTAGTAGGTCAACCCGAATTATTATTTTTCCTTCCGATGTAAATTTAATTGAATTGGTTATAAAGTTTCCAATTATTTGTTGGAGTCGTGCTGAGTCAAATACTAAAGCAGGACTAATCGATGGATCACAATAAGCCTCTAACACGATTCCTTTTCGACTAACTGCTCCACTATATAATTGATATAATTTTTTAATGATCGCGGCAATAGAATCAGCTTTGGGAGAAATTTTCATTTTCCCTGCTTCAATCTTTGAAAAATCTAAAATATCATCGATAATGCGCATTAACGATTTACCGGATTCATAAATGGTTGCGAGAGTACTTTGTTGATCAGAATCCAGCCTGCTTAAACCTAATAATTCCAATAAACCGATAATTCCCATCATTGGAGTGCGAATTTCGTGACTCATAGTGGCAAGAAATTTACTTTTTTTAATATTAGCCAAATCAGCGGCTTCTTTTGCTACTTGTAACTCTATTTCACGGCGCATTAGCTCTTTATTCATGCTGACAACATCTTCAAATGAAGAAGCCAGCAAGTGGAGAATTTGCTCAGGTCTTGACGGGATAAAATAGTCCTTATCATCCAGATTGATTCGGTACCCTGATTTTTTGTTTTTCTCTCTAATCCGTTTTTTTCTCTTTAAAATCAATTGAATGCGATGCAGCAAAAATTCTGGCTTATAAGGTTTATAGATGAAATTATCAGCGCCGGCTTCCAGGCCTTTGCCAATTTCTTCAATTCCCTCCAGAGACGTCATTAAAATAATCGGTATGTCTTTTAAATTTTTATCATCCTTAATAGCTCTACATAGCTCAAAACCATCCATCTCCGGCATTAGAACATCACTGATGATAAGATTAGGCTTTTGTTGTTCTACCGCTTGTAAGGCTTCTCTACCATTGGTTTTTACAACATGTTGATACCCGTTTTTTTCCAGTAAATAACTTAGCGTTGCGCATTGTGTTGGACTGTCTTCAACAATGAGAATGGTTATTTCCTGGTTACTGTTCACGAGCTTTGCTCCAGTGAATGATGGTTCCTGCCATGTTAGTCAAAAAATTGGCAATGTCCTCCGGCGATAAAACAGCGGAAGCAGCACCTATATTGATTGCTTCACCAGGCATACCATTAACGACAGACGTTTCTTTATCTTGAACGATGGTAAATGCCCCATGATTTTTCATCAGTTTAAGTTCAGCCGCTCCATCTTTTCCCATTCCCGTTAATAAAATGCCTACTGCCTGATTGCCAATTTGTTTTACAATTGATTGAAATAACGCACCGACAGAGGGGCAATGACCGTTGACAGGAAGATCTTTACTCAGTGCGATTGTTCCCGTTTTCGTTATTTTCATTTGAAATCCTTCAGGAGCGACATAAGCACACCCTGGTTGGAGAATTTCACCAGCATCTGCTATTTTGACCGGGAAACCCGTTGCTTTTTCCAGCCAATCTACAAAACCTTGGGTAAAACCATTTGCAATATGCTGAACAATTAAGATACTTGCCGGGAAATTTTTCGGAATATTGGACAAAATAGTCTTTAACACAACAGGCCCTCCAGTTGACGCTCCAATTGCAACGATTTTAACTGCACCAAGATTAAATTGAGCTTGTGAATCAGTTGTTTCAGTAGACAAGCGACTATCTTTTTGGGGCCATCGCCGGATTACTTTTATCTCGGACATTGCTCTAATAGTTTGTATCAGTTGCTGGGCTTGAGTTTCGTGCTCGGGGTGCTGGGAACCGACTAAAGAGCCAATAACAGATACTGCTCCCGCATCAAGTGCATGAAAAGCTTCAATGGCTTCCTGGGTACTTACACTAGCTGATACAATAACGATTGCCACTGGATGTGTCTCCATGATTTTACGAGTAGCCTCCAAGCCATCTAAGTGGGGCATGTGAAGATCCATCGTAACCACATCAGGATTTTTTGCCTTCACAGCAGCAATGGCCTCTTCACCGTTGGATGCTGTGCCAATCAATGTCATGTCTGGTTGAGCATCTATAATGCTTGTAATTAGTTCTCGAATGACAGGAGAATCGTCGACTACCAACACACGAATTTTGTGAGGCTCTTCAACTTGACTCATAGTAATCTCCGCACGATCTCCAGCAAATTGCTTTGATCAAAACTACTCTTAGCCATATAGGCATTAGCTCCTGACTCAATCCCACGCTCTCGATCCTCTTGAGAACCGAGCGCTGTAACTAACACAATAGGTAATTGTGCGTATACCTTATCTGCCCGAATTTTTTCTGTTAATTCAAAACCATTCATTTTGGGCATATCCACATCAGACATGACTAAGTCAAATGCTTTTGTTCTCAATAAAGTATAGGCTTCTAAACCATCAACTGCTGTTGAAACTTGATAACCAGCTGATTCTAAAATACCTTTTAACAGGGTGCGGGAAGTAATAGAGTCTTCAACGACCAGAATAGATTTTTTGACTGGTTCAGCAGTAGCCTTATATTCTTGAACAGGTTTGGGGCTAGCTAATAATATGCACGCTGTACGAAGTAAGTCGGCAACATTTAAAATAGGTACCACCTGACCATTGTTCCGTAAGGTAGCACCAGCAATATTACGGATATGGGCTGCTTGTTTATTGAGATTTTTAACTAAAACATCTTCTTCGCTGAGTATTTCATCGACGCCAAAAGCGATGCGCTTACCAGAGGCTTCTAAAATGAGTATAAGTTGATATTCTCCTGGCGAATCATTACTCGCTGATTGAGCTAAACCTAAGGTATTTGCCAAAGTTATAAATGCCAGGGTTTCTTTTTGCCAAACAACAACAGGTCGATTCTCAATGGATTTGATGGACATTTTGGGTATCCGTAAGCATTGAATAATCTGGGCAGATGGTAAAAGAAATTGCCGATTCAAAACTCGTACATAGACCCCGCGGAAGGTTGTAAGTGTTAATGGCAAGATAATCCGAAATGTTGTTCCTTTACCTTTATGAGTATCTACTGTAACCAAACCACCCAGTTTCTCCGTTTTTTCCCAGACAATAGCAAGCCCAAGCCCTCTACCCGACAAATCCGTGATCATTGGACTTGTGGTTAAACCGGATTGAAAAATGAGCGGGATAATATCTTCTTTTTTAGGAGACTGATTTTCCCTCGGGTTGATGAGGCCAAGTTGTTGGGCTTTTGCGTAAATTTGCTTCAGATCGATACCAGCTCCATCATCCGAAACAAGTATTTCAATGTGGCCACCTGCGTGTTCCTTCGTACTGAGAGTAATGGTTCCTTTGGCGGGTTTATTAGCTCTGTCGCGACCATCCGGTTTCTCTATGCCATGATCAATACAGTTTCGAACGAGATGAATAAGTGGATCAAACATTTCTTCAATAATTCGACGATCAATTTCAGTATCGGCACCCTGTATAATCAATTCCACATTCTTCCCTTGTTCTTTAGCAAGGTCACGTACTAACTTGGGAAGTATCTGGAGTGTGGTGAAAATGGGTTGCATTACCACTTTTTTCATATCTTCCAGCAAACTGCTGACTTTTACATTGAGCAAGTGCTCATCCTGCTCAGCTGACTTTAGTAATTTTGTCATCTGACAATTAAAGGACTTAACGAAATCTATCTCCCAGGATACAAATTCAAGCAATCTTTTTAATTGCGGCTCCTCTATCGGAGAGTGAGGATGTTTATCTGGTTTTTCCACGGAATTCGATAAGGATTTTTGAATCAGTTTTAATTTAGCCTGGGCTTTTATAAGTTTTGCCAAAACGAGAACAGCTTCACGAATATCAATAGTCCTCTGAGAAGTAGCCAATTTGATGGCTAACAATTCTTCTACTTCTAAGAGCAAGGTATCCAATTTGATTTTTGCGATTCTTACTGTGTTGGCTACTGCTGGCTTTACGGTAGGAGGCGTTTCATGATGGGTGGGTGGGGTCGAGGGATTATTCTTTTTCCTTTTTAAGGGTGTCTCCAGCTCTGTTGGTACTTTAGGGATACTACCTTTCTTGATTAAATCTTCGAGCTGGGTGATTAATGTCGCGACAGGATATAGTTCTTTCCCAATGTCACTATTTTCTTTTGCTAATATATGACTAATCGTATTCACAATTTCGTGAAGTGCATCTAATAATGCTGAGCTAATTATCAACTGATTATGTTTAAGTGCTGAAAAAACATTTTCAACTGTATGGCATAAAGATTCAATATCAGTCAGATCTACCGCTCTGGCTGCCCCTTTTAGGCTATGGGCTGCGCGATAAATGGTTTCAACTATTTCTCCCTTTTTATTCGATGATTGCTCTTTTTCCAGCTCAATTAATCCAGAGGAGATATTTTTAATATGCTCCTCTGCTTCCTCCCTGAAAGTTTGAAGTAATCGTTCGCGAAATTCTTGATTAGCGTTTTCCATAGTACTTCCTTCATTAAGCTTTGAACTCCTCCGTTAATGCCTGAAGTTTTTGTCCCAACTGGGACAATTCATGTGCCAACATTTCGACCTGCTTTGTACTCGCAACGTTTTGTACACTGGCTTGATTGATATTTTGCATTGCTTGTGCTACCTGATCCATTCCTATCAACTGTTGTTGGGAAGAAGCAATAATCTGGGTTGCCGCATTGGCAGATTCCGCTATGCTTTTGGCCAGTGTGCGAATCGCTTCGCTTGCATTGTTTGAAAGTTTTACGCCTGTTTCAACTGCTTTACTGCCTTCTTCTGCTGACAATACAGCAGTACTTAAGGCTTTTTGAATATCGCCTAGTATCATACGTACTTGAGAGGTCGCTTGCTTGGATTGTTCGGCCATCGTTTTGACTTCCTGAGCGACCACGGAAAAGCCTTTCCCATGTTTACCGGCTTTTGCCGCCTCAATTGACGCATTGACAGCCAGTAGATTTGACTGTTCAGCGAGGTCATTGACAGTATTAATGATCTCTCCAATGTCCCGACTTTGTTCAGAAAGCGTTACAATTCTTTCCGCCATGGTTTCCATTTTCTGTTGAATTTGATTCATGGCTTCCACCGATTCCGCCATGGACTTTTGGCCTTCTTGGGAAATCTGAGCTGTTTTTTGACCAATCTCTGCTACATATTTCGCCTTCTGAGCAGAAATTTCACTTGTTTGCCTTACCTCTTCAATAGTGGATGATGTTTGGCTAACGGCTGCTGCTGTCTCACTCGAGCTTGAGGCTAGTTGGGTTGTTGACGCTGTAATTTGATTCGCCGCGGTAGCTAATACGTTAGTTCCTTCATTGATTCTTCGTGATGCTTTGCGCAATGAGCCCATCAACCAAGTGGCCATAACGATACTTACGCTGATTGCTGCCAAACTAGCAAGTGCCAAGACGTAAATTGTAAATTTGGCATTTTGCTCTGACTCACTCAAAATTGTACGGGCATTTTGTTCCATCATAGTGACCATGTCATTAGCTAACACGTCCATTTTCTTATTAATATCAGATTGAGCACTGACCATTAATTTCCTGGCCTCTTCCATCTTCCCCGCATAAATCAAGGGAACAATCTGTTCTTCTCGGAGGCGATTAAACTCTTTGCGAAGCTCGTTAAATTGCTGCAATTTGGAAAATCGTTCTGATCGCTTTTGATTACGCGTTATCAAATCTTCTATGTTTTTATTATTTATTGTTAATCGTTCTTGAATAGCATGGTAAAAAGCTTCTTGTTCCGCTTTTTCAGAAACGATACTCATTTGCAGCAGATCGGCGCGTGAGGCATTTTGTTGGCTTCGCATATCTTTAATAGCCAAAGCATCCACAAATTCTTGCTCAAATAATGCTTTTTGTGATACCAGTATTCTATTCATTCCCCATATTGAGAAAAACGAGACAAGAATTAAGAGCGTGATAATCAAGATGAAACCACTCCCTAGTTTTCCCCTCATTGAGAACGTCGTTTTCCCTGTCATAAATAGTCTCCTGGTTTCATCGTACGATAACCCCTTCTCTTAGGGGAAGGGCAATTGGTTGAACCAAGACCAATGCAGTACATTAATTCTAGGTTATATTAAATGTTTCATTCACGATAATCGTTGGATCGCTTAAAATTTTGTTCGCGTCTAAAATAACAATCTGCTTCTCGGTTACCCCTTTTAGGTATTCTTTCCTGACGCCAGAAAATACGTTAAGGGGAGACTGAATCGAATTAACAGGTATTATTCTAGGTCCAATTGAACGATCGGCAATAATCCCAAATTCCATCAAATCGGAATGAAGAATGATGACTTGACTCAGATTGGTCAGCTCTTTCTTAGGAATTTCAAAGAAAGTCTTGATATCCAGCACGGACATAATTTTTCCACGTACATTCATGATCCCAAGCATATAAGAGGGTGTACCTGGTAGCGGGGTGATCTCTTTGGCAGGGCAGACTTCATCAATATAACTTAATTCAATGGCATAGGTTTCTTCTCCTAACTCAAATTCCATCACTGAAATTGTATCTGTTGATTCTTCTAAAACGTGAGGTTTTTTAGCCAATCTTTGAGCACGATGCTTTAGAATTTTCTGAGTTTCATCGGGAGAAGGGTGCCAACCTTGTTCAAGAATCCTTTGGCTTGCTTGAAGACATTCATGAATTGTTTTCCAGTCGTATTTCATAACTGCCTCCATTAACCATCGTTACTTGAATAAGTTCTGTAAGTTGACGGGCACTCAATCCTTCTGATTCTGGAACAATTTGTTCTTCTTGGTAATGACTCAAAATCTCTAAAGCACTCCTAAAATGTTTTTCAGCATCATGAATGCAACCTTGCAGATGATATTGATTCCCGATAGCAATGTGGACAATAACATTATTTTGATCAATAAATAGGGCGCGTTTCAGTGCATCCAATGCGTCTTCCTGGAGTCCTTCTTCCTGGAGTATCATTCCATACAAATACCACCATTCCTTATTTAATTTATCAATTTTTAAGGCCTTTTTACACCATTGATGCGCATCCTTTAAAAAACCTTGATTAGAATAACATCGAGCTAATAAGAGCATAGTCGATGGTTCCTGGGGATTTTTTGCCAAAATTTGTTTTGCTATTTGTATAGCCTGCTCATAATGTCCTTGAACAAAGTAATTTTCAGCTTTTTGGTAAGAGCGTTGGTATAATTCCTCGGCTTTTTCTACTGGATTATCTTCGCTTATATTCAATAGTTCGATTGTGGGCAAGGCTGATTGTTGGGGCTCAGCAGACTCCAAGGCTAAATTGATGGCAGAGGGTAAAATGAGGGGAGGTTCTCGATATCCTTGTTCTTCTTCCTTATAAGAACTCACTTTCTGGTAAATCATCGAATGACAGCTATCCATCAGTACAAGATTAGGGAAATTGATAGTTGGTGGAATATCCACTGGGCTAAGAAATAACCATCCGCCCTCTACTAAGGACTGCGTTAATTTGTGCAGGACTCGATTAATCTCAGAATGCTCGAAGTACATCAAAACGTTTCGGCAAAATATGATATCCATAGCATTGGTGCCATTATCAATCGAAGGATAGCTATTTTCCGCCAGATTGTGATACGAAAATGTCACCATTGCTTTTATTTCAGGCGAAATCGCAAAATGGTTCTGATTTGTTTTACTAAAATAAGTTTCCTGAATTCCAACTGGCGCATCTCGGAATGACCAGGCGCTATAGATTCCTTCGCAGGCTTTGCGAAGAAATTCCATGACAATATCGGTAGCAAGAATTGTAATGTTCCAGGAGCGCCGATTGGGGATTTGTTTTGCAAGTGCTATGGCAATGGAATAGGGTTCCTCACCCGTGCAGCAGCCCGCGCTCCAGATCCGTAAACGCTGGTTAGTCCCTAAACGTTTTTTTAATAGAGAAGGTAAAACCTGCTGTTCAAGCATTTCAAAACTTTGCCGATCACGAAAAAAATAGGTTTCACCAACAGTCAAATACTTGGCAAGAATTTCAATTTGTTTTTGCTCCCATGGCGATGCAATTAACTTATGGGCCAGCTCCTCAGGGCTTTTTACACCAAAAGCATCAGCGGCTGCTTTAATACCCCGATATAGATCTAACCTTCGTATTTTCGTGAAATTTAACCCTGTATTGATTCTTAGGGAATCACTGAGTTGTACCCATAATTCGTCTTCAGGATCAAATTCCTCACTTTCTATCCGCATATGCAATCGCCTCTTGAAGTGGTTTAGCTTCGTCTATGGGAAGTAGCTTATCTAAATCATGCAACAACAATATCAATCCATCTTGTCCCTTGAGAACTTGCCTGACATATTCTATCCCTGGAAAAATGGGTTCTAAATCAATAAAATCCTTTTTATCATACTCAATGACACCAACTACCTTATCAACTAGAAAGGCAGTAGATTTTTGGTTTTGAGTAGTAATAATAAGCTTATCCGATAGATTAATTTGATGTTCTGGCAGATAAAAATAGAGACGTATATTGAGTACGGGCATAATCTGCCCTTGCAAATTAATAATACCGAGTATATTAGGTGGTAGATTAGGCAAGGGAGTAATTTCAACTACTTGAACAACTCGGTCGACGCTCTTTAAAGGTAAACCGAATTGGTATTCGTTGATCAAAAATACAACCACTTGCTCTATCACGTTGGATCTGCCTTATTATTACTCAATTTTAAGATTAGAGTACTCAAACTCGATTTGCCAATCGGTACTCAAGCTAAATGGGATAAATAGGATAAGTACAAATAGCCTACTGATCGCAAGATTTCGTAGATGAGGAAGGTGAAAAGGGCCTCCAAAATGCTGTCTGTATTTTTAATACATTTACTTTGGCGTCGACGGCAACTATACCACCATGAGTACGTTCTGGGATTAATCGTTGTTCGAATTGAGCCATTGAAGAAAATAGATTAAAAACCAATCCAACGGATGTAGTAGTTGTGTCGATTGCACCATCACATAATGATTTAGAACCCACATCTTTTTCTCTTAATGTTTCGATTAGGGATACTAAGTGGACCATTGAGCGACCCAATCTATCTAAACGCCCAACAACCCAAACGTTGCCCGGAGGGTAAGTTCTCCATACACTCGAATAATCATATCCTTTATTGGCACAACTGCTTGTATTCGCGTCTTTGCCAAAGTACAGAAAACTCCTTGATAGCTAAAATGTTGCTTGCTGATAAACTTGCCCCTTTGGGTCTTTGATGGAAAAAATCTATGTTTGATCAACTCTGATCCATCAATAAAATAGGATAATGATCAACCCGAGCGCAATGGGCGGTCAACTCCTTTTTAAAGGATTTTTCTGCTTAGCTTTATGCCTACAACGCATTGAAGAGTAAATGATTTTAGGACGATGATTCAATCCCATAAAATTGAGTATTAATTGTGCATTTTGTCGGAATTATTAATATTATCTTAATATTACGAAACATATAATTGGTAGCGTGAAAAAATTAGATTAACGTTTACTCTAGAGAAAAATTATGCCCAGAATTATAAACAGTAACGCTTATGCAGATATGGAAATTGAGCTTGATACCTTGTTTTATCAGGTCTATAAACACGATAAGAGAGATAGGCAGGATACAACGTTCCTTGTTCAATCTTTTTTAGATAAGTTCAGTGAATCTCTTGTAAGTCATTGCCGTCAATTATTTAACAATGTTCGTGAAGAAGATGTAATTTATTATAAATCAAAGGATAAACGTAAAGGAGCCTACAGTCTTGATCCATTGAGTGATTATGCTGGTGCCTTGCAACTTATGGTTACTACCTTAATTGCAGGACAAGAGGAGCCTACTAAACGCGCCTTTTATTATGAAATGTTCATTCAATTAATGAATTCTTGTTACCGCAAAGGGGATTTGACAAGTGCTACAGCCATATGGATCGGACTACGATCTCATAATCTTGGAAATTATGTTGATATGAAACGAATCAGCGCTAAGAGCCGCTTGCTTTGGCAAGAATGTGATGTTGAGCTTGATAGAATAAATAGCCCTGTAACTACATTAATCGCACATGAGGAGTTGAGAAGAAAATTTAAAGCAGTTTTAATTCCATCATTAAATCCCCTAATACAGATTCAGGCTAACTGTAAGGAAGTATATGATGATAGGCTTGCGCAGGCTCAAGAGAAATTGAAAGAAATCGAGCCTAAACTACGTGAACTGGATCGAGAAATGCATCGATTGCTTAATCAATTGCAGCTCGACAATTCTATTTGGTCGCAAGAATATTATGACTATATGAGTACGGTTTATTTAGCTCAGTGTCAGTTTGAATATTCCTGTCTCTTGCGAGAATATGATGAGTGTTTAGGCTATCCAGGTGTGGCTAAAGAATTTCATAAGGATCAAAATGCAGAACATCTGGTTCGTCTCCTAGACCGATGTTTTCAAGAAAACCGTGAGCTTAAAATTTCGCCTCCAGATGGGAAAGTGCTTGCATTGTTAGACGAAGTAGAAGAATTTAACCGTACTTATCCGGGGGATATTACGTTAGATCTTTATGATTTGGTTAAGGAAAATTGTCATAAGGTTAAAGCCCGGAATATTAGTAAATATACTTCAAAAATTATGGAGGGTCTTAAACATCCTCGAGGAGTGCCAGTAATTGGGTACGAAAATGGGCAAGATCCCGAAACGGTAGAGTATATTCAGCCTACTTATGATGGCATTAAATTAATGAAAGAGCTGTATGATGCAATAGAGGCTCATGAACCTAAAGTTACCGTTGAAATACCGGTGGGTCGTATGCATTGTGGATTCTTTAAGGATATTCCTAATGCACCGGCTGTTGAAGAAGGACTCGTTTTGCAAAACCAGGATATGCAGCCAATTGGTTATGACTTGGATGATTTTCAAGTTCCTGTAGTCCAGGTTCCTAGCTAATTTCGCGACAACACTTGTCTCAATGCAAACAGAAGATAGGGTATGGGTAACTCGTCCTCTATTTTCTGTATTTTTAAAATACACGCTCCTGGTAGCTTGGCACAAGTTCGATTGTTCATCGTCATAAAGTAACAATAAATAATCAAATTGAATAAATTTATATCTAATATATAATTTATAACATCTACTCAAATGATAAATATCATGGGCTTCTTCATTAAGAATATAGTTGTTATTGGTGATATGGAGGGCAAAAATGGCGAATACGATAGCTCTCTAAACTCAATGCAAGGTGGTCGTCCGATTATTTTCAATGATGGAATTGTTGACAATCAGCGAGTTGAGCGGATGGTTGAGCAGATAAAAGGGCTTGCGGAATGTGCAAAGAAAAACTCTAGGCCTACACGATTAACCCGGCTGATTACCGATGAATTTAGTTTTTATACAAAAAACACTCCCTTGAGCATAGAAGAATATAAGGAACTTATTAATCAAACGTCTGACGCGCTTAAGCACCTTCCTCCCAATATTGTTTTAATTTTGAGCAGCATTCCAGTTTTATGGCCCGATGGAACCTTACGCAATGCTGTCTTGCATGTTCAGTCTCCAAACACTGAAGATTCGGAACCCGTTATTCATCATTTTAGTAAAGAAAGCTGTTCTGGCATCGATCCATGGTATTCCAAAGATAATACCCTCTCTAATTGTTATGAATTTCGCGGTGATGATTATTCCAGCGATGAATATTCTCCTGACGTAGTCTTGAAAGATACTAAAGTGAAATGCAATGATCCAAATCAGTACAAAAGCGCCATTATAGTACAAGGTGTCAATTTACCTCCCATTGTTGACGCCATTGATGTCTGCTTGGATCATCAAAATGGGGTTGCAATAAAAAATGCCGAACAATTATTAAAAAACCTTTCGTCGCCGCCAGTATATATAAGCCACATTGTAACCTCTAATTATATCGCTATAAGTGAAGACCAGCTGACATCAAGTGTCGTACATGTCGATCATAAGAGACGGAGGGTAGAGGGCTCTGACGAAAAAAAAGAAGAGTTGATAAGCACTGCTTTTGGAACTGAAAGCAGGGTATTTATATACCAATCCAAAAAAGCTGAACCCATTCATTCCAAGTTATTTAGAAACATTTCTAATAAAGTAAACCTACAAAATATTATCGATGATGAGGGTAATACTCTGCTGCATCAAAGTATTACTCCTGATAAGAGAAACAATCCCTACTGTACCCATAAAAGAAGGCGTATAGAAAGTATTCTGCCGCACTATGACCATCAATCTATTAATCAGCAAAATAAGGAAGGTGATACCCCTCTTCATTTAGCAATAAAAGCTTTTTATGAAGAACACCTCTTTCTCCAGTTTCTAGAGCGAGGAGCGAGACTCGATATTAAAAATAATCTAGGGTTAACTCCTATTGGTATCGCATATCAAGAGAATAAACCTGATCTGGTTACGGCTCTTTGTAATAAAATCATCAATAATAAAAAAATATACCTTTTCCATCGTGATGTTATTTTAGATCTAATCAATGAAATCAAAGACCAGGAACTGCAAAAAAAATTAGCTCGCGCGGCATTAAGCTTTGAGCGTTCTGAATTTTTCCTTAAGAAGGAAATTATTGATCGTTTATTCGAAATAAGCAGCAATTCACTCGAATCAACACCCAATGCTCCTCCATTGTCATCTGCACTTGGCACATCCAAAGAAGAAGAGTCTGCAATCCCAGAGCCTATAGAGCAAGAGCCTATCCTCCCAGATCTTAGTAAAACTGACGCTTATGCTTTAATAAAATCTGAATTTAATAAAGGTCCCGAAGCGAATCTAAGATTGATTGAGCGCATTTTATTACAAAATATTAACTTAAATGAAGGCAGTGGGTTTGGAGATCTTACTTTAGGTGCTTATCTCGTTGCCCAAGCATTTATCAGTAGAGATTCTATTTCGCCTATTCTCTTAGATTTTTTCTTCACCTTAGCAAAATCTCATTTAGATGAGTACACGATCCAAAAAATAAGCGATTACCTGGACGAGTCAACGTGCACCGATTGGATTTACCAAGAATTGGTAAAAGATCAATTTAACAAAGCACTCCAAGGAAAAACGCTTGATACAGAGATTATTTTTACTGCTTTTTCTAAGGGAAAAACCATTTGGGATGCAAAATATGGTGCTCTTACCCTCGCAGAGCAAGCTGTGTTTGAATCTTATCGCACAAAAAATCCAAAACTTCTAGAGATGGTATTTACAGAGTTGCGTAAAGAAAAACTATCCATTGATGTTGATGAAATTGCAAAAAAAATGGGCGAAAACTCCTCTGATTTTTTAAATTGGGTAAATACGCAACTTGAAAAAATTGAGTTACACCATCTCCTGAAAAATGAATTTTTAAAAGGATCTTCTGCAGACCTAATTACCGTTCGTAATATTTTGGAATTAGGAATCAATTTAGATAAAGACAGTGGTCTTCGTGGTGGTCTTACCCTAGGCGAACATGTGATTGCTCAGGCTTTTATTAATAAGGATTCCATTAGCGCTGATACGTTGGTTTTTTTCTTCAACTCAGCTGGGGCTAAACTAAATCCTGAAAAAATTAAAAGAATAGCCGTAACCTTTGAAAACACGGAAGAAGTTAGTGATTGGATTTATCAACAGTGGATGACACTTGAACTTAATAAGGGGATACAGGGGCAAAAGATTAATGAAAGGGTCAGTCTTACTGCCTTATCCCAAAGAAAAGAAATTTGGAATCAAACATACGAACCTCCAGTAGTACCGATTGAAGAACCCACGTCAGACACCACAAAGGCTACTGCAATTACTGCTGTTAAAATTGCCATGGTCTCCCAAAAGCCCAATGGTGTGCTACTCACTTTTGCTGAGCAAGCTGTAGCCCAAGCTTTCAAAGAAAAAAACTTAAAAATTCTTGAAAAAGTATTTATTGAATTAAATAGAAATAACTTAACACTCGATGTAAAAAAAATCGCAGAAAGTTTCGATAATCAAGGGCAAGAAGTAGTGAGCGATTGGATCAACAGCCAACTGCCACAACTTGAAGCACAACAAATGTTAAGAATAGAGTTTCAAAAAAAAGAACAAGCCAATCTAGAGGTTGTTCTGGAGAACTTATCTAGAAATCCTAATTTGAACTCAGATGGAGGCTTTTCCAACGGGCTTAATCTTGCCGAACAAGCCATTGCACAAGCCTATATTTCCCAGAGCTATGAATTGTTATCAGCAATTAACTCACGCTCTCCAATTGATAAGCAAGCAATTAATAAAATAGCCAAAACCTTTATTGATCCCAAAGATACTCTTTTAAATAACTCAGAAAAAATGAAAAAATTCAAGGATTGGGTCGCCCAACAATTATCACTGATGAACCAATCTGAATTAAATCCTATAAGAACAGTAGCTAAAAAGTATCAGTTTTTCCCGCAATGCAAACCTTCAACTGCGATTATTGAGACGCCTGAATCCAAAAATACTCCATCCTGAAATACGCTATTAATTCGAGAAATGGCGATCATATTTATTTGTTGCTCATTTAAAATCGTAATAATTAGTTTGCTATTAATGTAATCGGGATTAAATGCTTCATGAAATTTATGATCCGGGCCTCGTGTCCAAAATGCTGCGCCACGCTTCGCGTTCTTCGCTTCGCATTTTGTCGAGCCTCTCAATTCAAACACTTCCGGGAGTAGTCTGTTTGCTTGCAAACAGGTGCATTACCTTTGAAAGCAACGAGGGTGTTTTACTATTTCAGAGCGGGTTTGTTTTTGCTGTATTTAATGTGGATTGTTGTAATTTGAGGGCGCAGGATAGATTCGTCGGTCACTGCGTTTCCTTCTCACCGCGACGCGGCGCACTGAAGTGCGTCCAAAATGCTGCGCCA
>NZ_JBLZIO010000007.1:0-4654 GCF_048553315.1 Legionella sp. ST3F1
TTTACTCCCGTGTAAATTGTGGTTAGCTGGTAGCGGGGGATTGCCGTCCCTCCTATCAGCGCTTGTACAACTGCATTGAAATGTCGCAAAATGCCTAATAATCTTATGGTATTCCGTGGTGAGTTGCAACTGAAAATTTAGCGTGTTTTCAGAAACTCACTACAGGAAATACTTTTCAATCCTGGATTTCCCCTTTTTACTCATCGCGGAGAGTGGATAAGAAGAGCAAATTGGTTTTTATTACTAATTCGCCTGCGATTCGGTGTAGGTGCCTGAAATGGTTTTGGAGTAAACGCACACTGAATCAACAGAAACGCTATCCTCAAGACCATGTTGTTTAAGTTGTTTTGCACAGTAAAGAAAAATATCCTTCGCTATATTTTCGTACGAGATGACATACTCTGTAGCGTAAATCTTGATCCTGTGCTTTTCAACCAGTACTTCTATATCAGCATAAAGCGGATCCAGTTTATGCAACAGGAAAGAGTGATCTAACGCTTTAATTTTCTCTTTCATTAAATTTTTTAATATGTCTGTATCCAGGATAAACCCAGTTTCATCTAACTCATGACCTTTTAAACTAATATCAAAATGCAAGGTATGACCATGTATTTGAAATTCGGGACACATGTCATTCAGATCATAATGATCTTTTCCACGCGTCTGCGCGCGTCCTTTCTTCCAATTTCTCTCTGCTACATCTATCTTGAATGTTTTGGTAATAATATAGGTCATGATTGCACCCCAAATAGCCAGGTTATTGCATGATAGCGACTTACTTATTGACTCGTTTATGGAAATCACGTGCATCGATATGTTTAGAATATAAAGAACCCCAGCAATATTGATTATCCCAGTACCCTATTACTGTTTCTTTGGTATGATCAAAAAAAACAACTTCATTTAATTTTGTTTTGATTTCTTTACCATTGACAGTAAAGGTTTGCTGAGCCACTCCTTCAAAAATACTAATGTTTTTATTAGCAGTAGGCACAGCTCGTCTTATTTGATAATCACTTACTTTATGATTGTCTTCTTTACCTCCAGACATTTTAATGTTGGAAGGCATATTCTCTACTGTGGCCTTATTGTCATAACTAAGATAGATAGGCTTCATAATGTCTTTGCATTCGTCCTTAGTCATTACTTTCTCATTCGCTGTATGTGTATGGCTAAAAACGATCTGTTTATAAAATGTTTGAGAATAACCAGGCACTACAATTAAACTAAGGGTAATGGTAGTGAACAATCCTGTTATTTTTTTCATTTATACACTCCTTGTCCAATGAAGAATAAGGACAGGGTACCCGTGTCAAGAACCGATTTGATTCTTAAAAGGTGCTCTGCCCTGTCAAATTCGCTTTACGAGTCTATTGTTAAAATATAGTCTAATTTTTCAAATTAGCGCCCCAGTACGGGTTTGAAGAAGCCGTGTAGCCTGGTCACCTGGGTTGCAGGCAACCAGGTTGCTTTACGCTGGTTGAGGAAGATCTTTAGTTCGATTACGCGAGTTAATTAATAAGCGATGATCTCGTTGATAAACATCATCCCAAAAATGTAACACACCCTCCTCGTTGACCCAGGCTGTAATATAAGTCACACGAATAGGAATAGGATTTGCCAACTTAAAACTGACCGTACGTCCAGATTCTAATAGTTGTTTAATATCTGGTAATTGAACCTTAATCGAATCCTCATGTTTAGCAATTTTTTCAAAAAGGGTTAACGGGTTTTCCAAACGGACACATCCTGAGCTAAAGAAGCGCTTTTCCTTGTTAAATAATTCTTTTGCAGGCGTATCGTGCAAATAGACTGAGTGAGAATTAGCGAAGTGAAACTTAATCTGTCCCAAGGCATTCTTTGAGCCAGGATCCTGCCGAAACAAATAGGTGCTTGGGTTAATAGCGACATCAGACCAGCGAATTTTATTTAATGGAATTTCATTTTTTAATGAATCCCTATGAAAAACCCGAATGTGCTGTTCTCCCAGATAGCCTGGATTAGTCAGTGCTTTTGGAATCAGATCTTGCCTGACTATGGTGGGCGGTACATTCCAATAAGGATTGATAATAATATGAGTTATTTCAGAATCTATTTCCGGCGTTGCCCGCGTGGGCTTACCCACAATAACACGTGAGGTTATTTTGGTCTTATGCTTACTGACATAACGTAAACGATAGTCTGGAACATTAATCCATATGTATTTAGGGGTAACCTGCTTACTAAATGTTTTCCAGCGCTCTATGTTAATATAAATCTGCTGCAACCGCTTTTGTGGTGAAATATTTAAAGCGTTCAATGTATCCTTCCCTACAATACCATCAGCTAAAATACCATGCCTTTCCTGAAATACCTGGACAGCCTTTTCCAATTCTTTATCAAAATAGGAATCATTCATCGAGGCAGAGGTTGGGAGCTCCCCTGTCTTTTGTAATCGCTTACGGAGGGTGATAACCGCATTATCTCGACAACCAATTCGTAATGCCTTATCCGTTACAATTGCCTGCCAAGGGTTCTTTACTGCGTCAAGATAAAGAGGAATAAATTTTTCTAATTGCTGATAAGGGGTATCCTGGGGGCGATTAATTGGGTCTGCATAGACCTTGATGCCTGCTAAAACCCATGCAAAGCACAATACGCCAACCCCCTTTAACCATTGCCGCTTATCATGCTTAACCATCTGGTTTATCCTCTATATTTTCTGATATTCATTGAGGCAGCGATTTTGCGAGGGCGCCAGGGGATTGTCAACAACATTGAAAGTGAACAGCCTATGGTTACCTGATAGACTTAAAATAATCAATGGGTTAAATCCTGGTCTGTTGATATAGGTTGCAAAAATCAACTAAAGTAAACTAAGGTCATATTACCTTGCACCAGGATGTGCAAGTGCTTAAAAGGAATTAAAACAAATGCGAATTAAAACTATATTGATAGTCCTCTGTCTTCTCCTATCCTCAACGAGTTATGCCGCGCTGACTATTGGTACCCTCATGTTTAAGCCACCTTATATTCTATCCCCGCACAATGGCTTTGATATTGATTTAGCGAAATTACTTTGCGAGCGCTTGCAAGAACACTGTAGATCTATTCCAATGGGTATGAATGCACTCTACAAACAGTTAGAAGAAGGCGAAGTTGATTTGGCAATGGGAGGTATTCCGGTTTCTTATGCCCTTAAAATAAAATTTATTTTTAGTTTGCCTTATATGCTAAGTCAAGGGCAGTTTTTAGTACTGAAAGAGAACCCTATTAATTCCGTCAATGGATTGCAAGGACAAACCGTTGGTGTTTTGCGAAACATACTCAATGGAGGTGTGTTTTATAATTATCTCCTGAATCATTACCAGAAACGATTTCAAATTACTCTGTATGAAGACGTTGAAGACGTGTTGGCTGATTTAAATAATCATTCAATCGCTGCAGCCTTTCTTGATCGCTCATCAGTCAATTATTGGATTCAAGAAGGTGGCGCACAATTTAAGCCCTTAGGCAGAATACACACCATTGGAAATGGTATAGCAATCCTGGCATTACCAAAAAATAAAAAGTTAGTTGAGCGTATCAACGTAATATTAGAAGACATAGAAAAAGATAGTACCTATCTTAAATTATATAGGATCTATTTTTCGAACGAGTAAATTGGATGCATCAACTCTAATCAACTTAAATCCTGTAATTTTCTGGCCTGAATCCCTTCTATTTTTGTCCTTTAACACAAGATGATTCAATTTATCGCGAGCTTATTTCACCTTGAGAGTCAATAATTACCCCCCCTGCGACAGAGTGACCATATATAAATCACAATGGATTACTAGTAAACGAAACGATATAATGCGCGATTTATGTACTTTGAGTTAAATATGGCAAATTCAAAAGAGCTTCTATTACTTGCTCAAGCAAAAAATTATAAAAAACTTCGTGAGCTTATAACAACGCGTCAAAATACAGTGCACCAAATAGCTCTAATCTATGCATTAGATGGAAATCATGACAAAGTGGAAGAGTACCGAACCAGGCATCAGGCTTCAGTCCATGAAATTGCCAAAGGCTATGCTCTGGCCGGCAACCATGACAAGGTAGAAGAGTACCGAACCAGGCATCAGGCTTCGATATATGCAATTGTTAAAGGCTATGCTCAAGGGGGCTACCCTGCCGAGGTAGAAGAGTACCGAACCAGGCATCAGGCTTCAGTCCATGAAATCGCCAAAATCTATGCTGAGGCTGGAAACCATGCCAAGGTAGAAGAGTACCGAACCAGGCATCAGGCTTCAGTCCATGAAATCGCCCAAGCCTATGCTCTGGTCGGCAACTATGACAAAGTAGAAGAGTACCGAACCAGGTATCAGGCTTCAGTTCATGTAATTGTCGAAGGCTATGCTCTGGCCGGCAACCATGACAAAGTGGAAGAGTACCGAACCAGGCATCAGGCTTCAGTCCATGAAATCGCCATAATCTATGCTCTGGCCGGCAACCATGCCAAGGTAGAAGAGTACCGAACCAGGCATCAGGCTTCGATATATGCAATTGTTAAAGGCTATGCTCAAGGGGGCTACCCTGCCGAGGTAGAAGAGTACCGAACCAGGCATCAGGCTTCAGTCCATGAAATCGCCCAAGCCTATGCTCTGGTCGGCAACTATGACAAAGTAGAAGA
>NZ_JBLZIO010000007.1:4754-145142 GCF_048553315.1 Legionella sp. ST3F1
GAAGAGTACCGAACCAGGCATCAGGCTTCAGTCCATGAAATCGCCGTAATCTATGCCCTGGCCGGCTACCATGACAAGGTAGAAGAGTACCGAACTAAGCATCAAGCTTCAGTAGACATGATTGCCAAAGCCTATGCTGGGGCTGGAAACCATGACAAAGTGGAAGAGTACCGAACCAGGCATCAGGCTTCAGTCCATGAAATCGCCGTAATCTATGCTCTGGCCTGCTACCATGACAAGGTAGAAGAGTACCGGACTAAGCATCAAGCTTCAGTAGACATGATTGCCAAAGCCTATGCTGGGGCTAGAAACCATGACAAAGTGGAAGAGTACCGAACCAGCCATCAGGCTTCGATACATGCAATTGTTAAAGGCTATGCTCAAATGGGCAACCATGCCAAGGTAGAAGAGTACCGAACCAGGCATCAGGCTTCAGTCCATGAAATCGCAAGAGGCTATGCTCTGGCCGGCTACCATGACAAGGTAGAAGAGTACCGAACCAGACATCAGGCTTCGATACATGCAATTGTTAAGGACTATGCTCAAGGGGGCAACCATGCCAAGGTAGAAGAGTACCGAACCAGGCATCAGGCTTCAGTCGATGAAATCGCAAGAGGCTATGCTCTGGCCGGCAACCATGACAAAGTGGAAGAGTACCGAACCAGCCATCAGGCTTCAGTTCATGCAATTGCCGGTGGCTATGCTCAAGGCGGCAACCATGACAAAGTAGAAGAATACCGAATTAGGCATCAAGCTTCAGTCCATGGAATCGTCCTAGGCTATGCTCGAGCTGGCAACCATGCCAAAGAGAAAGAATACAAGGAACTTTCAGATATCATCGCCCCCCAGAGCATCCCGGGTATCCAGGGTGGTATCCATACCAAGTATACGACAGGCACCCCCCATCCGCGCCTGCCTAAATCACAAAAAGCCGTTAATGACACTAGCTCTATGCATCACAAACTGCCATTGACGCCGGTCTGCAACATGAGCCTAGCCTCCGGCTCATTTTACACTCACTCTATTGCTACTCCTGCTTTCGGTGCAAAGCTTATCACTCAAAAGAAAGACATGGAATTTGCTTCACCTGCCCTATTTATTTGTGCTGGCCGCACAGTAAATGCGCTTGTTCCCCTTACTCAAAAGACTCGTTGCACGTTAATTTGTACTGAAGAAGAGAGCATCCAGTTATTACCCTACCTCTCCAGCCATCTTGATTTACTGGTAATAAGTAAAATTGAGAGTAAATACTATGGCGTGTATAGCGAAGCAGGAAGTATCACAGCGCGAAGGCTTGCGGCCTTTTTGTTTTCTTATTACACCAACAGCCCTCAGTTTGCCCTTCTGGACGATAATATTGCCAGCCTATCTTTCTCGCCGGAAATAATTCCTTCTGACTCCTGGGATTCAGTAATGGATTTTTTAGGGCTTCAAACGGCAGAGCAAGCAAGTCTGAGTGTTGGAACCTTAGGCGGCCATAAAAAGAGGCCTGGGGAACTTGGTTCTAAATTCTTTATGGTCAATATGCAACTCATCCGGCAAATGCTTCAAGAGGAAGAGGATTTATTCTGCCTCTTTCCTGAAGCAGCACAAGCAAAAAAATGGGGCGAAGATTATTATTTCCAGATTGTTCTACATTATCTCTTTGCAGAACAAAATATTGCTGGCTATGGCATTCTGCCTTTAGAAAAAATCGGTTTATTCCGCTCCAAACAACAGAAAAATTTATTTGCTGCCACAGGAAAAAAAGCGGAGCTATTTGAGCTTCCCTGCCCAATTAAGGCTGTTCCCTCCCCCTTTTACGGAATTATTGAAGCCGCTATTAAAGAACTAAATCAGATTATCGAAGAAAACTACAGGCATCATGAGGGTTATGAAGGCTCCATGCAACAGGTTGATTTATTAAGCCTCCATGCTAAAGCCAATGGGCAGCGTCTTGATTTAATACCGTCAAGACCTTCGTTGGTTCAAAGTGCCGCTGAGTTTAAAACCTGTTTTGCTCAATTCATTCATGGGTATGATTTTGCAAGTACCCCCCTGCGCCGCTACCAGATTGAAGCCATTCAAGCAGCGGCAAGCTATTCAGGCCCTTCACGGCTTGTCATGGCGACGGGAAGTGGTAAAAGCCTTATTCAATCTACACTGGCATTGATGGCTTATCATGCCGCAGCCGCAAATCAATCCGTCTTTATTGTCACCCCGCATATCGAACTCGTCATCCAGTTCTATCAGGATTTACTCCGCTATAATAAAGCGTTGCAACAAGAGGATAATCCTCTTTCAATTCCGCAACAGCATATCCTCACCGTTTCCAGTCATACGCAAAGTATCAGTGCAATAACGCTGCTTAAAAACCAACGCATTCACCAACAAAGCGCTATCATTATTTGCTGTGAGGATAGTTTTAAAAAACTTCTGGAAAGCCAGTCAATGATTCATCGGGCCGCTTTAATTCTTTTAGATGAATATCATGAGTACACAGCAACAGTGAAAAACTTGATTGCAGAGCTTCCTTCTGATGCCCCAATGGTCATTGCCAGTAGTGCAACCCCTCCTAACCAGGACCTGCTCAAAAATACGTTGTATTCATTTAGTCTTCAACAAGCACTTAATAGTCATTTTCATGCGCCCTTGATTGTAGATACCATTAATATTCCTTACTCACTGGCCAATCTAAACCTTATCCTTAAATGGCTGCCGAAAATCCTGAGAAATCAGTATCACCCAGGATTTCAGGAAGGCGTTACTTTGGCTGAAACCAAAGGCCTTATTTATTTAAAATCCATCGAATTGTGTAACAAGGCACAAAAAATCCTGCGCGAGGCAGGGTTAAATGCTTATGCCATTCATAGTGATAATGCGCTTTCTCTTGAAGAGGTAAAACAATTTGTCCAAAGCAATCAACCAGGCATTCTCCTCGCAGTAAGAAAGCTTCGCTTTGGATTTGATTGCCCTGATTTGGCATGGGAGTTTATTTTACGCCCTCCTTCTCGACAAACAGCACAACAAGACATAGAGCAAATGCTAGGACGAGTGATTCGTCACTATCAAGACAAACTTGGCTATGTGGTCACCTTTGAGGATATTTACAAGCAATACATCCATCCCCTTATCCAAAAACAGGAGAAATTACCCGCTCTTTCTACAGATTATCTAGCCAATGCTGATGCAAAAGAATACCATCTTCAGGATGATAGCTGTGTGGTGGTGGATTACGACCTCGCTGAAGCCCAAAAATATTCCGCCAGATTTTTCCAAACTCGCCCACCACGAACACGAAATGATAGCCAATCATGCACTGGCGTGGCGTTAGACGTCGTGGATGAAAATCCACCAGAAATTCAAACTGTACAAATAGGTTCATTTACTCTTCCTATAGTAGAACTAACGCCCAAAAGCCCTGCTTTCTTCAGTACTCAAGCACAGTCCAATGATTCCATGATGAGATTACTTGCTGAGCTATACCAATCCGGTCACGCTGAAATCGAAGGAACAAGCTTAATTTTTTCAATTGATGAAACTATCAGAGAAGCAATGTACCAAGCCCTCCATGAGACTAAAATACTAGACGCGTTTGATTTTGAAATCATCCCCCAAAAAGAAACGCTTATACTAAACCTGAAACATTTTAGTCCTGATGCTGAATCCCATTTTTCTCTTTTCGGTGCGGCGCTTATTCATGACTACCTTAGGCATGACAATGAACCAAGAGCTTCGCAACCAAAGCGTCCTGCAAGTCCTCTTGACAATAAAAAGAAAGCTAAAATGGAAGAAGATGAATCGATATCAGTGGCTTTTCGTACCCATTTAAACTTACGGGTTCCAGATAAAGAGAACGAAATGACTGAGGCTTTCACTAGGCCAGATGACCGTCCTTATTTAACCCGTTGTTCTTAAAAAAGACGACGCTTAAAACTGCCTGTCTCCAGAGCATGTTGACAATGATCCTGGTCAGGGTAGAAAAAATAATCGGAAAGAGAAAGAGGCCATGGGAATATTAATATCTGGAGGCCTCTATGCATCTCGAAGTACTACAGGGTAATATTCAAGCTCTTATTCCTTGCTGCATCCCCATTGCTATTGGTAATTGATTGGCAACCGCCGTACCGATATTTTTTGCCATCCGCTCAAATACACTTTGCTTATAGGTATAGTCAATTACCTGGTCAATCTTGACCATATTACGGGCAATCTGGCCGCTGCTGGCAAAACCATCAATTAATCCACGATTTTTTGCCTGTTGACCTGTCCAAAAAAGCCCTGAGAAGGTCAGCTCATCAATTTTAAGACGACTGCCACGCCCTTCTTTCACTTTTGCGATGAATTGCTGATGGACATCATCCAACATCGTTTGCAGAAGTTGTTTATCGCCAGGGGCAACGGGTGAAAAAGGATCTAAAAAGCCTTTATTAATCCCTGCTGTCTGCAAGCGCCGGCTAACACCAATTTTTTGCATGGCATCAGTAAAACCAAACCCGTTATACAGAACACCAATCGAACCAACCATACTTGCAGGGTTAGCATAGATTTCCTCAGCTGCCGCAGCAAGATAATAAGCAGCCGAGGCACACATATCAACACACACAGCGTACGTTTTAATATCAGGGTATTTTTGACGATAGTATTGCAGCGTATTGTACATATAATCAGCTTGTACCGCGCTGCCGCCTGGGCTGTTAATCCGTATGATCAGAGCCTTCAAACCAGTATTTTTATAGGCATCGTCCAAACCCTTCGCAAAATTCTCAGCATTACCACTGTCTGTGTCGAATATCGTGCCATTCACATCAATCAAACCGACATGGGGTTTAGCACGTAAAACTTTATCCTCATCTTTATAAGTGGCGATAAGATAAATGACAAAGGCAAATAACAATAAGTAAATGACTCTCTTCACCCAACGCCAACGGCGTTTACTCTTTTGCTCCCTCATAAATTCAATAACAATCTGGTTTAACAAGGTTTGGGAATCTGGATTCTCAGTCATCGGATTATTATTCATAGTTAATACTTGATATTGTCAAAAGAGCCCTCATTTTACGGGGTACTGCATCATTTAAACAATCATTTCCTGAAAAAGAGAGGCCTTTTATGAGAATGGACAAGCTTACCTCAAAATTCCAAATGGCTTTAGCCGATGCCCAATCACTGGCGTTGGGGAGAGATAATGGTTTTATTGAACCGGAACATCTCATGAAAGCGCTGCTTGATCAGCAAGGAGGTAGTTGCCGGCCTTTGCTGACCAAGGCTGGCGTTAATTTATCACAACTGCGAACCTTAATAGACCAAGCACTCGATAAACTGCCTAAAGTCTCAGGTACTGGGGGCGATATCCATATTTCCAACGCTCTCGGACGCTTACTTAATCTCACCGATAAATTATCTCAACAAAGAAAAGATAGTTATATTTCCAGCGAAATATTTATCTTAGCAGCCATTAGCGAGGAAGGTACTCTTGCAAAACTATTAAAGCAGGCTGGTGCTGACAAGCAAGCGATTGAAAAAGCGATCAATGACATTCGTGGTAATGAAACAGTGAATGATCCCAACGCCGAAGAACAAAGGCAAGCACTGGAAAAATATACGCTTGATTTAACGGAGCGTGCAGAACAGGGTAAGTTGGATCCAGTGATTGGTCGCGATGATGAAATCCGCCGTACTATCCAGGTGCTGCAACGGCGTACAAAAAATAATCCCGTCCTCATTGGGGAGCCGGGAGTGGGGAAAACAGCCATTGTAGAAGGCTTGGCGCAACGAATTGTTAATGGTGAAGTACCCGAAGGCTTAAAAGACAAACGGTTACTGTCTTTAGACATGGGCGCACTCATTGCTGGCGCTAAATTTCGTGGTGAATTTGAAGAGCGATTAAAAGCCGTCTTGAATGATTTGGCGAAACAAGAAGGGCAAATCATTTTATTTATCGATGAACTTCATACCATGGTTGGTGCTGGGAAAGCAGAAGGCGCAATGGATGCAGGGAATATGTTAAAACCAGCTCTCGCCCGCGGTGAATTGCATTGTATTGGTGCCACAACACTGGATGAATACCGTCAATACATTGAGAAAGATGCAGCCCTTGAACGCCGTTTCCAGAAAGTGCTGGTTAACGAACCAAGTGTTGAAGATACCATAGCTATTTTACGCGGCTTAAAAGAACGTTATGAAGTCCATCACGGCGTTGAAATCACCGATCCTGCTATCGTTGCAGCCGCCACACTCTCTCATCGCTATATCAGTGACAGGCAATTACCTGATAAAGCCATTGATTTAATCGATGAAGCAGGTAGTCAGATCCGCATGGAAATTGATTCCAAACCGGAAAGCCTGGATAAACTTGACAGACGCCTCATCCAGTTGAAAATTGAGCGGGAGGCACTCAAAAAAGAACATGATGAAGCCTCTAAAAAACGCTTAGACGATTTACAAAAAACAATTCAGGAACTGGAAAAAAATTACGCTGACCTGGCCGAAATCTGGAAAACAGAAAAAGCCACCTTGCAAGGCGCAACCCAAATCAAGGAAGCCCTGGAACAAGCCAAAATTGAACTGGAAACAGCGAGAAGAGCTGGCGATCTGGCGCGCATGTCAGAATTACAATACGGCCGCATTCCCGAACTTGAAAAACAACTGAATCAGGTTTCTACCTCTGAACCCAGTGAAACAAGACTGGTACGTAACAAAGTTACCGAGGAAGAAATTGCTGACGTTGTTTCCAAATGGACTGGCATTCCCGTTTCTAAAATGCTGGAAGGTGAAAAGGAAAAATTGTTGCACATGGAGGAGGCCTTACATAAACGGCTCATTGGCCAAAATGAAGCCGTTGATGCAGTAGCCAATGCCATTCGTCGGTCACGAGCCGGCCTGTCTGATCCGAACCGCCCTATCGGTTCCTTTTTATTTCTTGGTCCAACAGGTGTTGGTAAAACAGAGCTTTGTAAAGCCTTGGCCGCTTTTCTCTTCGATACAGTAGACGCCATGGTGCGCATTGATATGTCTGAATTCATGGAAAAACATTCCGTTGCCCGCTTGATTGGCGCCCCACCTGGCTATGTAGGTTATGAAGAAGGGGGTTATTTAACTGAGGCTGTACGCCGCCGTCCTTATTCAGTGATCTTGCTGGATGAAATTGAAAAAGCGCACAGCGATGTATTTAATATTCTTTTACAAGTTCTTGATGACGGGCGTTTAACGGATGGCCAAGGTAGGACGGTTGATTTTCGTAATACCGTGATTGTTATGACCTCCAACATCGGCTCCTCCCTGATTCAAGATATGGGCGCCAAACTCAATTATGAGCAGATTAAAACCGCTGTCATGGATTTAGTCAGTCAGCATTTCCGCCCCGAGTTCATCAATCGAATTGATGATTCCGTCGTATTCCATGCGTTAACGAAAGAGCAAATTGCCAATATCGCAACTATCCAAATTGGTTATTTGCAACAACGATTACAGCAGCAAAATATTATCTTGCAGGTGAGTCCCGATGCATTGGCCCACTTGGCTGAGGCGGGTTTTGATCCAGTCTATGGTGCAAGGCCATTGAAGCGGACTATTCAACAAAAATTGGAAAATCCATTGGCTCAGGCTTTATTAACAGGCCAATTTAAACCAGGTGATAAAATAAATGTTATCTGGAACGATGAGCAATTGCAGTTTACCTGAGTTTGATAAAAGCAAGGCGTCTCATGCGAGCACGCCTTGCTTTTGCATTAGAAAGTCTATTTACGTAACCAATATGAACTCAAGCCTATTTGCCTCTTTCAATTCATCCCATTGTTTCAGTAAATCAGCTTTCATAGCCTCAGCATCTCCCCAGGCATCATACTTAATCGTGGCTTCTCCAGGTAAGTTGACAAAAAAATTCAGAGCATCAAAGGCAAGGTCATGGGTCTTGGTATCCAGCGAATTATTCAAGCGCTCAATAACATGACGGATTGCACTATCAAGATCAGGATAAGGTACAGTTTGACAAGCTTTTAAGGGTAAGATATGAGCGCCTAAAAGAACGTGTTGATTGTAGATAGTCAATCTCGCTATCATTTTTTCCTCAAAATCAACACTGCTTTCTTCATCAATAACTAAATCACCCGGCAAAAGTTCCTTGATATACTGCGTGGTACCACTTCCTAACTCCAGAGACAGTAAACACTTAATAATTTCTTCCCGTTTGATGGAATCTTTCGTCGCCAATTTTGTTTTTAAGAGCTCATCTAACGTGTTTAAACCATCCCTAACCTCTTTATCATATTTTTTTAATGATTTAGCTACCGATTGGATAAAATTAACATAATGTAGTTGCGCCTGTATCGGCGCTGCAACCAATTTAGCTTTAGCAATGATAAGATCAAGATTGGAAAAAAAATCAGCATCCCCTTTTATGTAGGTATATCGGTCACTCACACCCTCTTGCATTAAATACTGCTTATAAGCCCCGCAACAGACAGCAACAGTTTGAGCATCAAAAACATTTCCTTTCTTGATAAGTGCCTCCCTCAAGGTAGTGTGTAAGGCGCAGGAATTGACAATAGAAATATTAAAATAATCCTCAATGCGAGCTGCTTTGAAAAACTCATAAAGATTGATCTGTTCATGTTCGAGACGCAATAAGCGATACATAAAGGCTCCCATCAAGATAGAAACAGCCTTCTTTACCTCAGCCTCCGTACGCGGCTTAAGATCATTTTTTAATTGGCTAATACAAGCAATTTGGGAAAGACGTAACTCCTTAGGTATTGGAGTAAAAACCCAGGATGTTTTCTTTTTAACGTTTTTACAATACTCGTCCTTTAACGTTTCAGCGATACTGCACAGATCGGAATAACTAGCAACAAAATAGCGCGATGCAAATTTATTAAAAACACCTTCTAATTTATCTGTTTCTTCACATAGTTTTTCAAAAGATGGTGGCTCATACCCCATATATTCTCCTTGGCATTTCTTTGTCCATCCACAGCCACTGTCCATTTACTTAGTGGAGCTGCAGCTCCCAATTCCTTGCGCTGGGAGCTTCTATTTTTATAACAATCTGCCAAAGAATTTGCAATCAACGAATGCTTTATTTGCTATTTGTTAAAGCGCAAATCAATCTGTGAA
The DNA here is from genome assembly GCF_048553315.1 of Legionella sp. ST3F1. Lineage (NCBI taxonomy): Bacteria > Pseudomonadati > Pseudomonadota > Gammaproteobacteria > Legionellales > Legionellaceae > Legionella > Legionella sp. ST3F1. Next base: position 13,848 of record NZ_JBLZIO010000007.1, read on the forward strand.
ACCAGATCTTGATGAATATTACCAAAGCCACGGTTAGACATAATCAATACAGCATCGCCAGGCTGTACCGTATCAACCACAGCATTAACAATTGCATCGGTACTAGGTAACACCTGATGCGGACAAATCCAATCTTTCACCACATTAGCCAGACTAAATTGCTCGGGGTTCAACACAAAGGCACCATCTACAGGCGCTAAAGCCTGTGACATAGCACCAACATGCACGCCTGTTCTCATGGTATAAGAGGCAAATTCAAGAACAGCGAAAATACGCTGATGCCTTCCACTTTGTTTAAGTGCCTTAATGGTCTTGTTTATTGCGGTGGGGTGGTGTGCAAAATCATCATAAACAGTGATCCCATGACGATTGGATTTTACTTCCAAACGTCGCTTAACGGGGCTAAATTCTGCTAATGCTTTCGCTGCTGTTTCTGCATCGACTCCGGCAAAAGAACTTGCTGCAATTGCTGCCAACCCGTTTTCAACATTAAATTGACCAATCAAAGGCCAGTTTACTTCCGTCACGACCTTCCCCTGATGCCATACACGGAAAGTCTGACCGCTATCATCAAGCAACTCAGCCCGCCAAGTCGCATTCCCGCTAAAAGCCAAATCATTAACAGTTGAAAAAACGCCCCTTGCAAGAACTTCGTTTAAGGCAGCATCATCACGAGGCTTAATAACCACCCCTTTGGCAGGAATAGTCTTTAAATAATAATGAAATTGCTGCTGAATAGCAGCGAGGTTTTCGTAGATATCAGCATGATCAAATTCCAAATTATTTAAAATCGCTACTTCAGGCCGATAATGCATGAGTTTGGGTCGTTTATCAAAAAATGCGCTATCGTACTCATCCGCTTCAATAACAAACCATTCCCCTTCTCCCAAATTGGCACTGGTATTAAAATTAGGTGCTACCCCACCGATTAGGAAACCAGGTTGTAAACCTGCCTGATGCAAAATAAAAGCAAGCATAGAGGTTGTCGTTGTTTTGCCATGTGTACCAGAAACAGCCATTACGCGATAGCGAGGCAAAATGTTTTCAGCTAACCACTGCGGACCTGAAGTATAATTCTTACCGGCATTAAGCACTGCTTCCAGAACAGGCATTCCTCTTTTGATAGCATTGCCGACAATCACACAATCGGCCTTCAATGCTTGTGTACTGTCCTCATAACCTTCCGTCCATTCAATACCTTTTGCCTGCAATAAATCACTGACTGGCGGATAGCAATTCGCATCACATCCTGTCACTTTAAAACCAGCATCCCTCGCTAATAAAGCAAGAGCACTCATAAAAGTTCCGCTAACACCCAAGATATGTAAATGCATAAATAGTCCTATCACCAAAATGAAACAGTTAAAATATTACAAGCCAATAAACCAACACTTGCTAAAATTGAAGCTAGATTATCCACTTCCAAAGCATGTTTATAGATATGAGCAGTGATTAAAAATTGCCAAACAGTCAATACCAAAGTAAGAATCAAATACAAAATTCCAAAGAATAAAACGAATGTTGGATTGATAGTTGAATTAAAAATTGGTGCCACCAATAATAAAGGCATAGCAAATATATGAACAATTAAATGGCTTACCAAAAGCGCAGTTAACGTTTGGGCAAACCGATTGGTTTTTCGATAAACTTTTAATAATACAAAAGTATAAATAAAATAGGAACAAAGCAAACTAAGGCCAGCAAAAATTGATGTTATTAATTTAAATTCCTTTTGTACATCGGTGATGTACCATTGCAGAATAATCAAAGCAAGGAATAAAAAAGCAACCAACCCCAGTAAAAAATGAGAATAAGGGGTGTTTGCCGGTGTTTCCTTAAAAATGCAAACTCTCCAATAACGCTTAAAAAGCATGTCCCACATACCTGTGTCCTATCAATAAATTTAAATAGCTTTCAGGGGTCTGTTGACATTTCTATTATCTTGGCCGAAAGCATTGATTTCTTGCCCTTCGCGACTTATTTACCCTTATGTAAACCATGCTGCGATGCTCATAAATCCATGTTTTTCAACTCAAGCCAGCGAAATGTCAACAGACCCTACTCTCTCTTAAAGTGAAAGAAAATCATCAAGTCTGGCGTTTCTTGATAATACTCACTTGTTGTACGACCGGTTGTTTCCAGGGACCGGAAATCTTGTAAGTATAGCCACTGATTCTCTGCATTCCCTGATTAATAATTTTAGAGGCTACCCAAGTGGCAATTCCTGCTATTGGGCCACCTGCAATTGTTGCCACAACCGGTAAACTTGCTGTGATGTGAGGAGAGACTTTCAAATTAACATCATACAGTTGTTTTACTACATCCAGGTTTCCTTTCATACTGGCATAAGCTACAGGACCATCGATATAACTATCTTGTGTAGTCAGAACCCCTTTTGCCAGAGTAAAGCTTCCACTAAATTCATCAAAACTGTAACCGGCTTGTGAAAGATCACTGAAATCCAATTTCAAGCGTCTGGGTATAGTTTGCAAACTAAGAATACTTAACAACTTTCCTAAGCCAAGTTTTTCCTCCGTTTCCGGGCTTAAATTGGTAATGCGACCATTTTTAAAACTGATCCCCATTTGCCCAACAACATTGACTAAGGAAAAATCATGAAAAGCACCTGGCCAACTCCCCTGAAATCTTACATCTCCTCGATGCGCTTCAACCACTGGGCTAATTTCCCAACTAACCAAACTTTTTGCTAAATCATTAATGTGTAAATCGGCACGAAGTCTCGTTGTATTTATTTTGCCTTCTTGCTGCCACTGCCCTTTTGCGCTTAGTAGATAGTATGGTGATTCCATTTTAAAGGATTCAAGTTGCCATAAATTATTTGCTCTGCTTGTTTTTAGGGTTACGTCACCTAGATTTAAACTATCAAATTGAAAAGAATGAATACTCAGATCAAGATTTGGCATCTCGGCAGGTTTAAGAGTCCAGGGAGTCGCCTCCCCTAATTTATCCGCGTCAGCCTGTTTGGTAAGACTTAATTTATCAAAAACCCCCGTTAAGCTATTGGTTGATGGCTGATATTTCAAGTTCGCAGCCAATCTTTCCTGTTCGAGGCGGATAGACCAGGAATTATTTGTTGATTTTACTGCTTTGACTGCTAAATCCTTATAATTTTCGCGCCATATCTTCGCTTCGCGCAATTTGAATTCAACATAATTAAGGACATCCATCAAGCCTTTTTTAGTTCTTAAATCCGACAATTTTTCCCAAGTAGCAAGCCATTCTTGTAAATCAAAAGTAGTCAGGGCGCCAACCAGGCGTAATCCTTTTTGTTTTTGCTCCATCGGAGGTTGGTTAGTATCACCTACCAGAATTTCTCCTTTTTGTAAGAGATATTCGTCTTTAGAACCAGAAAACCATAAATCACTACGTAGCCGATTATCATAATTAAAACGTACCCGGATTGCTTTTTGAGGATTAAAATCAATATCGATTGTTAAGGGCGTTTTTACACCAGCCAACTTCCCTAAAGGTGAGGGTAAATCAATACTTAGCCCCTGCAGAGAAGTGTGAATACGCAAATGATCCAAATCACTGGGATCATCGGTTAACGTTAATAAACTTTCTAACCATAAGGAGCCATGCATTAGAGAAAAAATAGGTAAATTAAATTTACTGCGTACCACATCCATTGTTGTTTTACCTTTAATCCGAACTTCCGTGTAAGGCTCAGGATGGCGAATTGATCGAATAAGAATGGCGACAGGATACCCCATAATAATCGCTTTTAAGTCACTGTCTAAAATCCCCTGCTGATCAAATTGCAAAGTACCATTTAACTTATTTAATTGCACATCATCCAAAGTATGATGTACATCGACGGTGTTATTTATAAAGGCAAGATCGCCTAGCGCTAAAACATCATCGTTTTCAGGATAAAGTGGCGCCTCCAACTGGAGATCAAGTTCCAGTAGGCCTTTCATTTTAAGCATGTTTAAAACAGATAATTTTTTATTTAAAGGAGACGATAAAATATAGGACTGAGCTTTACCGGAGTCTGTTGTAATTTTGCTATGGATAAGTAAAGTTTCTTTGTCCAATCCAATATCGTTGACACGCAAATTTCCTTTCTCTGCAACAATGCCTTTGAGATCAGCATGAACAATATCTGCTTCCAAAGCTCTTTTGTTGACCCGTAAATAACCTTCAATGTCTTTCGTTAACGGCCAGTTAGGAGCGAAAACTAAATCAACACCGGTTAAATAGCTTTTGATCGCAAACTCACCGGGTTGTTTATCAAAAGGAAAATCCGCAACCAAGCCATTAACGGTCAACTCACCACTGGCCGTTGCAATACGTTTAACATCCTGTTTCAGCCAAATAGCCAGTTTCGGTTTCAAATGTTTGACTGGCAAATAAGGCAGCCATTTATGCGCATCATTGGCTGAAAATTCCGCTGTCAAACGTAAATTACCTGCTGAGTTGGTTGATACTTCGTCAACTACTCCCTGAGCACTGAGCAATAGATTGGGATGCTTTAAGACAAGTCGCTCCATACTTAAGCGCATACCATGACTTAATTCTTTCCAATCAAAAGCAGCATTAAGCGTTTCAAAGGTGATTGGTGGCTGATTTTTATTGTCAATGACTGTTTTCTCACCATCGAGTTCTAAACGCCCTTCGGTCGGCTGCCAATGAATGACTCCTGAAAGATTATCTACGCCAGGACGGGTTTCCTGAGCCAGCCACCCCAATTTTGAAAAACGTGTCAAGATATAAGCAATGCCGCCGTCTTTAATATGCACTTGTGTATCATGAAACTGTCCATGCGGTTTCATAGCCAAAACTGTACTTATATTATTTGGCCAAGGGATCGATGTAGAAAACAACGATTGCAACAGAATATTTTTTATAAAAACAAAATAATCATGGTTGGATCTCTCATAACGAACCAACAAAGAATTTTCAGGCCACAGCGTATCCCCCAAACGTAATTTTATGTGGTCTCCTGCCAATTGCCAGCCTTCTTTCGTAGGATTCCAGGCTAAATTTGCTTTTAACGATTGCACCAATTGATTTTTTTGCGTTTGAGTATCATCCCAGGCTAGATGATCCAGATCCAATCTTGCCTGAACATTTTCTAATTGCCCTGCGCCAACATCAGCCCATACCTGTATATCCCCCTTTCCACCTAACAGATGAATACGCGATTGAGGGAAAAAGCTTTGCCATTGTGCAAGCAGAAGATCATCAACGGAGAAAAAAGCATGGCCAACAGTCTTATTCAAGGCGCGGGGGTCGAGGTACATTTCAGCGAGCAATTGAAAATCAGTCCGCGTTGTTTGCGCAAGGTGTGCCTTACCTTTGATACGATAACGCCCAGACCGATTAGCAATGGTAAGATTAAATTCGCGTACAGGAATTAGTGTGCCATTCTCCAGATAAATCTGGGCAGAGAGATTTTTAATGATAATTTTTTGCTGACTCAGGATCCAGGCAAGAATAGGCTTATAAGTATCTGTATCCCAAGTCATTGTTGACTTATTAGAACCGGTTAAACCATCAACCTGCCATTGCCCATTTTTTTGACGCAGGGTTAAGTGGAGCTCATCAAGAAACAATACACCTGGTTGAATTTGCCAGTGCCAAAGGGAACTAAAAATATTGATACCAACCAATAACTTGTCAAGCTTGATAAGTTTCTGTTTGCCGTCTGAAATACTCACCTGCTTTAATTTGATTACTGGTTCAAACCAATACCATCCTGTCTCCATAGTATGAATACTAACGGGCTCACCAAGTAAGGTTGATAAATGATGCTCTACTTCCTTCTTGTATTGCTTAGCCCAAGGGGTAAGCGCGCGGAAAAGGCTAGAAATAACCGCGGCAGTAATAATCAAGATGGCCAGAGGCATCCAGCATCGCTTTAAAAATTTAATCACCGCGTTTTGTTGAGTTAGTGGTAGAGTTTTTACTATACCACTGCTTTTGCGCGTACTCATCACTTTCTTTCTGCTCAGCACGTTCTCTTTTAAGGTTTTGTTGTTGCTCAACCCGCTCAATCAGTTTTTTTACAGCATCTTGCTCGGATTTTACCTGTAAATAAATTGTTTCGCATTTTGAACGTTGCTTTGCAAATTGCGCTAATTGTTGATTGAGTTGAGACAAAGCCATATCAAGCTGGGCAATGAAATCAATACGATTACGTACCCGACCGACTGTACACCCCGCATCGCCTAAATTACTCAGTTGCTGCATATAGTCCTGTCGATATCCGAGCAATTGTTCATGTTTCATTTTGCCTGTTATGAATTGCTCACGAGCACGAATTAAATCTTCCATCGCAGTGCGGGTTGCCTGTTCTTTTAATTCAAGAATCCGCAATAATCGGGTTATCCGCTGTTTCATGCGTTTTCCAGTAACTCAGCCAAGTCTTGTAAAAGAGCTATACTAGTTGAAAAATCAACCTTTTCATCCATTCCTTGAGCAATATAGTCCCTAATTTTTTCTCGATAAGCAATGGCTTTATCCAATTGCTGATCACTCCCTTTTGCATAAGCACCTAACAAAATCAAATCCTTATTTTTTTCATAAATCGAAAGGTATTTCTTCAATAATAGCATTTGTTTCATTTGGGCTTCTGGAACAATGGCCGGCATAACACGACTAATGGAGGCTTCTAAATCAATGGCTGGAAATTGCCCTGACTCCGCCAACTCACGGTCCAGGACAATATGCCCATCAAGGATAGCACGGGCCGCATCCGCAATCGGATCCTGTTGATCATCACCTTCGGTGAGAACAGTATAAAAAGCGGTTATCGAGCCACTTCCGGGTTTGCCATTACCCGCCCGCTCAACTAACTGAGGTAATTTAGCAAAAACCGAAGGAGGATAACCTTTTGTTGCCGGAGGTTCACCGATGGATAAAGCGATTTCTCGTTGCGCCTGGGCAAACCGTGTTAAAGAATCAATGAGTAACAATACATGCTTACCCTGATCACGAAAATACTCTGCAATGCTGGTTGCTACCATCCCTCCATGCAGACGCATTAAAGGACTCTCATCAGCAGGCGCTGCTACAACAACGGCCCGCTTTAACCCTTCTTCACCCAAATTACACTCGATAAATTCTTTGACCTCTCTTCCTCGCTCACCAACTAAACCAACAACCACTAAATCAGCTGCTGTAAAGCGAGTCATAATACTAAGTAACACCGATTTACCCACACCACTTCCAGCAAATAAACCAATACGCTGACCACGTCCCACCGTGAGTAGACCATTAATTGCCCGCACACCGACATCTAAAGGTGTTTCTATGGCAGCTCGTTTTAAAGGATTAAAAGGCTGGCTCATCAAAGGATAATTCTGCGTAGTATCCAGAGGACCGCCCTCATCAATAGCAATACCTGCCCCATTAAGTACCCTGCCTAACAAGTCGTTGCTTACTCCCACTTGCGCCACTTTGCCACTCGGAACAATTAACATGCCAGGTCCAATACCCTGTGTATGTCCTATGGACATCAAATAAGCATTTTCATTATCAAAACCGACCACTTCGGCCTCAACGCGTTCATTATCGCTAATTTTCACCCAGCAACGTGCACCTACTGGTAGATGAAAGCCTTGTGCCTCCAAGGTTAAACCAATTGCTCGACTCACGCGCCCACAATGAATCAGACCCCTGTATGGTTTTGTGCGCAGTATTTTTAAAGCGTTGGTTAATTGCGATTCATAAATTTTCATTGTGAATCTTTATTGTTAGTTGACTCGGCCCCATCTTCAAGCAAATAATTTTTGAATAATTTTTGCAAACGGGTTTTCAAACGTCCATCAAGTTCGCCGTATTCATTTTTTAAATAAAAATCACCTCTCGATAAAGAGGGATCAGCAACCAATAGCGCCGTCAATCCTGCTACCTGCTGTTCACTCAATTCATTCAATAACCACTCCACATCCAAGGGATTCATAACCAGCTCTCTATCACCTTGCAACGTAGAAAATTCACGTTTTATTTCTTCGAGTAACGTTAATAATTTTTTCGGATGAATTGATAACTCAATACCAATACAGGCTTCACAAATCCAGGCAATGGTTTGGACGATTTCTTGACTCAAAGCATCATCCAGTAATTCGACTGGGTTTTGGATTAGAGTCAGCCAAGAGGCTAATTCTTGTCTTTTTTGTTGTAATTCCGCCGCGGCCTGTTGCATACCTTCTTCGTAAGCAGCTTTTTTAACTTCTTCTCGTAAACGTGCGCATTCCTTAGCAAACTCTTCCTTTTCATCAATTTCGATGACTGGTTCTGGTTCTGGCATTTTCATTTGCCAGACATCAAAAGCATCCTTATCCTTTTCTTCATATAAGGGCTGGAAATCGTTATCCACACTAGTCCTCTTAGCATCTATAGATCGATACAGTTCCATAATTATTTTGATAACACACCCGTTGGCTCTAAGTGCTTGTTAATTAATTCGCTAAAAATAAAACAACAACGTTTATTGACCAGCATTACAGCGAGGTATACATAGAGATACGCGAGCTGCGAACCGCAGGAAATGATCATCAGTTCATTTTTAGCCGAATTAATTAACAAGCCCTAGATCATCTCGTCGCCACCTTTAGTACCCAGAGCAATTTTACCTTCATCCGCCAGGCTCCTGGCAATGGCCAGAATATCCCGTTGGGCTTTTTCCACATCACTGACCTTCACGGGGCCTTGCATCTCCAAATCATCACGTAACAAATCTGAAGCCCGTTTTGACATATTAGTAAAAATCTTTTCTTTGACTGGTTCTGTTGTACCCTTCAGTGCCAACATCAACTGCTCAGTAGATACGTCACGTAATAAAGTCTGTACACTGCGATTATCCATATCCACTAAATTTTCAAAAACAAACATTTTGTCTTTAATTTTGTCGCAAAGCTCTTCATCCCATTCATGAATTTTCTCAAGTACTTCTGTCTCTACCGAACCCTCAAGAAAGTTAATCACATCAGCAACGCTTTTAATGCCCCCGACTGACGCTATTTTTCCGACTTTCTGACCGCTTAATTGCTTTTCAATAACATGCCCAAGCTCCGAAATAGCTTCAGGTTTAACCGTATCAATCGTACACATCCTTAATAAAACTTCAGCTCGTTTTTCCGATGTAAAATAACTGACCACTTCAGCGGATTGTTCACTGTCCAGATGGATAAGAATGGTGGCGATAATTTGTGGATGTTCATTACGGATCACGTCAGCAATAAGACGGGCATCCAACCATTTAAGTCGATTAAGCCCACTATCTTTATCAGATACTAAAATCCTGTCAATAAACGGAATTGCATTTTCCTCACCCAGGGCATTGATCAGGACCGTACGTAAATAATTTTCAGCATCGACTGTCAAACTTGTTTGATCTTCAATCGCAGTTAAAAACTCACCTAACACACCTTGCATTTTTGCTTTACTGACACTGCTCATTGTTGAGATAGCCATACCAACTTTTTGAACTTGACGCGGCTCCAAGTGCTTCAGTACTTCAGCAGCATTTTTCTCTCCCATCCCTAACAACAAAATTGCAGCCCGTTCAATGCCATCCATAGTACTATCCCCGCTCAACCCAAGTTTTAACGACTTGCGCTACCCGTTTTGGCTCTTTGTCTACCACCTGACGAAGTAATGACAATTGTGATTCATAATCATTAGCATGAGGCAACATCGCTTGACCCTCGTGAGTAAGTTCCGCAGCCTTCTCCTCTGTATTTTCTTCCCGACGTACGCCAGATAAGTTCCTGAACAATGGCCTGAGAAGGCCAAACACCATCGTCAATACAAATAATGCAGCACCAACTTGTTTCATTATTGACCAAAAAGAATCTTTTTGCCAAAATTTTTCTTCGGGTAATGGAGGGACCGGATCAGGCTTGACGAAATGACTATTAAGGACATTCAAGCTATCACCCCGTTTGGCATTTAAACCAATTGCGTTGGCAACAAGGACTTTAATTTGCTCAATTTCAGCTTGTGTTAACGGTTTAACTTCCATTTTTTTAGTTTTGGGATTCAAGGTCGGTTTATCATCTACCAAAACAGCAACCGTTAAACGTTTAATGGTTCCTGGTTGATTTTTGGTATGACTAATTGTCTTGTCCAATTCAAAATTCTTTGTACTTTGTTTGCGATAGTCACTCGCTTGTACATCAACATCAGCGTTACTCACCTGGGTACTATTCTTGGCATTGGGGTTGTTGCCTTTATTTTGCTGCAAGTTCGCATTGGCTGGCGCTGTATTTGATAAGGAACCTGGAACACCACTGGCATTACCCCCTACATTACGTTTTTCTTCCATGCTTTGCTCACTGCGCAGTGATTGCAATTCAGGATTGTAAATTTCCTGGGTTTGCTCAAAAGAAGTAAAATCCAGATCCGCTGAAACCTTCGCCCTAACTCGCCCATAGCCAAGTAAAGGCGTTAAGATATCCTGAATTCTTTGAACGTATTGTTGTTCAAGAGTTTGACGATAATCCATAAAGCGTTCGGTATTGGTAAATAATGTTTGCCCTCCGCCCTCACTTAGCAATTGGCCGTTTTGATCAACAACAGTGACTCGATTGGCAGAAAGACTTGGAATACTGGAGGCGACCAAATTAATAATCGATGCAATCGTTTGTTTTTTCAATTCAAGTCCGGAATAAACATCAATAAACACCGAAGCACTGGGTTCACGATTATCCCTGACAAAAGCAGATTCGCGAGGAATAGCTAAATGGACTCGAGCAGATTTGATATCATGAAATTGACTAATAGTGCGCGCTAACTCTGTCTCTAGAGCTTGTTTATAGCGAGCATTTTCCATAAATTGGCTGCTGTTAAAAACATTGGAATTGGTGGAGAATGCTTCATAACCGACCCCCTTACCACGCGGCAGGCCTTCCGCAGCTACTTTCAAGCGCGCTTCCTGCGCCTCATCGGCTTGTACCAGTATGGTGCCATGGCTTTTATCAATTTTGAATGGGATATTATTACGTTGTAAAAGTTCCACAATATCAGCCGCGTCTCGTGGTCCTATTTCACTATAAAGAGGTAGATAGGTTGGTTCGCGTGACCATAAAACCACTCCAACACCAATTGCTACACTTGCAGCAAGCCCTAACATCAATCCCAATTGCCTTGGGACAGAGAGACTTGCAAATCTTGCTGCGGCAGTTGAAGCACTGTCAGCCAATGCCATGATTAACTCCTGTATCACCAATAGGTGGCTGTTCTTTTTCTAACAGTTCCGTAATTAGATGCCCGCTATATAGGCATATTCATAATATCTTCATAAGCTTGTACTAATTTGTTTCTTACCCTTAAAGTCGCTTCAAAACCCAGGCTTGATTTCTGTGCTGCGACCATGACCTCGCCAATACCGACACTTTTATCACCCAACTCAAATTTGGTTCTTAAATTGTCTGCATTTTGGTGTAATTGATTGACTTCACCCAAGGCCTGTTTAAAAACATCACCAAATGAAGTCTGGGTTGCATTCTCTACACTACTACCTTCAGCTTTAGCTGCCAATACACGCATTTGATTTAGCAAAGAGACGGTATTAATATCGCTCATTATCGTTCTCCTCTATCCCTGCTTACTGAGTTCCTATACGACATATCCCTCTTCGCGCATTTTTGCTAATTTATAACGCAATGTACGCTCACTCACCCCTAAAACCGCTGCAACTTTTTGTCGGTTACCATCATATTCTTTCAGTGTTTGTTCGATTAACTCAAACTCGTGATTCTGAAGATTTTTACTATCAACCTTCTTAACAACCCTTGGTTCATCCACCCCTTGCATTGGTAATTGCAAATGGGGCACTTCAATGATGCCCTGTGTTTGAAGTACTAATGCACGCTGTACAACATTATCCAGTTCACGAGCATTACCAGGCCAGCTGTATTCAAGTAGAGCTTGCTTGGCTTCATCACTCAAACTTGGAATTAGTGGTTGGTTATTCTGACAATGACGACGAATCAGATAATTTGCCAACGGAATAATGTCACAGATTCTTTCTCTTAATGGCAACCAATGGAGAGGAAAAACATTTAAGCGATAATACAAGTCCTCTCGAAAACGGCCTGCCTTAACTTCATCAAGCAGTTTTCTATTACTAGTAGCTAATACGCGTACATCAAGATTAATCAGTTTATTAGCCCCTATGCGCTCGACCTCTTTTTCTTGCAGCACCCGCAATAATTTTGCCTGCAGACCCAAATTCATTTCACTGACTTCATCCAATAATAAAGTACCACCTTGGGCCTGTTCAAACTTCCCAGCAGTTGACTTGTAAGCACCAGTAAACGCTCCTTTTTCATAGCCAAATAAAGTCGCTTCTAACATTTGCTCAGGTATTGCTGCGCAATTAATAGCAATAAAAGGATGTTGCTTACGCGGAGAATGATCATGAATAAAGTGCGCTAACACTTCCTTTCCTGTACCACTTTCACCACTGATCATCACCCCAACATCTGATTGCGCAACTCGCAACGCCATGGACAACAAGGCTTGACTCTTCGGATCTTGAGCCACTGGCTGACTATCATCTTCCAGGATAACAGGTTTGATGTAGCGATTAATTTTTTCAGTAAGCGCGTGCGCACTAAAAGGTTTTTGCAGATAATCAACCGCACCATGACGCATTGCAGCGACCGCATCTTCAACTGAGCCATGCGCTGTCATCAAAATAACAGGAACACCTGGATTTCGACGTTGAATTTCAGCAAGAAGTTGTTGCCCATCTATCTTATCCATACGTACATCACTTAAGATAATTGCGGGGCTATGACGCTCCAGCATGGCCAATGCTTCTTTACCATCTTTCGCTGCCAGATAAGAGTGTCCTGCCAGATTCATTGTTTCTGCCAGTGCTTCACGTAAAACGGGATCATCTTCAACAATTAACACGTCACTCATGAGTTATCCTCGGGTAAAATACCATTATCCTGGTAGATTAATCGTTATACAACTCCCTTGCCCTGGTAAAGAATCTAACATAACCTCTCCACCGTGCGCTCTTACAACTGCATAAACAACAGCAAGCCCTAATCCTGTTCCCTGTGCTTTCGTTGTGAAAAAGGGCGTAAAGGCCTGCCCTCTTACATCATCAGGCATCCCGAGACCATTGTCGATCATTTTAAATTGCACGCCACCATCGGCCTGATCCTCAATGGTGAGACTGATACAATTTGCCTTGGCTTGCAAGGCATTGATAACGAGATTTAACACAGCCCCGATAAATGATTCTTTATGCAAAAGCATTTCATCTTTCTGTGATTGATTATCAATCGTAAAACTTGCAGACTCAGCCTGAATAAAAGGCTGTGCTCGTTCAGCTAACTGATTACAACACTCTTGTAGTGATACCGAAACAAGCTCAATCATTTCACCTTTGGCAAATAACAACAACTCTTGAATTTGCTGTTCTATACTGGCATGGCAACCTTGTAAACGAGTAATCCACTGTAAACAACGGCTATCACTCTGCGGCTGCGCGGCTAAATGCTCTGTGTAGAGTATTGCTGATGACAAAGGGGTCCTAATCTGGTGAGCAAGCTGGGCGGTCATTCTACCCATAGCCATTAAACGATGCTGATTTGCTTTGGATTGTTCATAATCACGACTAGCGGTGACGTCTGTTAAGGTAATTAATTGTCCTGGTAAACTTTCGAGCGAAGAAATGGCTACATGTAATCTATGACCATTCACTAAAGAAACTTCATGACCATCATCGGCGCGAGGAGCAAACACTTGCTTAATTACCCTAAGCCAGGCGATTCCCTGTAGTCCCGTTCCTAACAAAGCCTCAGCTGCTTTATTGAGCCAAACAATGTAACCTTGCGCATTCAGCACAACTAGACCACAAGGTAGACATGTTAAAATGTCTTGAGCAGGTAAGCTGACTGCTGCTTGTGTTTCGTTTGGAGAAACCTCAGTGCAATGCATACATTAGTACCTTGATTAATTGGAAAACCCGTAGCAAAGTTTAAGCCAAAACTAAAATATAAATAAAATCAGATAATTAATCTATAAAAAACGAATTAAAGTCGCTATTTTGACATTTATAAAAGGTTTGGCGTCAAATTAAACTTGCCTCAACTTTATAATAAAGACAAGATTATACCATATACTGTAAACTGGCTCTGAACCCGGCTTAGATCACACTCTTGAAGTTACAAAAATTGGGGACTCAATGCAAACTATACATCAATTATTAAATTATATCTTACATATAGATACTTACCTTATTGCTTTTGTATCAGCATATGGTATTTGGACCTATTTAGCATTGTTCGCCATTATATTTTGCGAAACAGGGCTAGTTATCACCCCTTTTCTACCAGGTGATTCGTTGCTTTTTGCTGCAGGCAGTCTTGCAGCGCAGCAAAGTACACCTTTGAGTATTCTGCCTTTATTCAGTCTATTAGTAATCGCATCGATTGCCGGAAACCAAATAAATTACTTCATAGGAAAAGCTATTGGTCCACGGGTATTTTCTGCAAATCATTCTCGATTATTGAATAAAAAATACTTAATTGAAGCCCATCAGTTTTATGAAAGGCATGGGGGGAAAACAATTATCCTCGCTCGCTTTATTCCTATCATTCGCACCTTTGCCCCTTTTGTGGCAGGAGTCGGCTATATGACTGTCTCACTATTTTCCATCTACAATCTGGTTAGTGCTCTATTTTGGGTGGGCAGCTTGCTCAGTTTAGGGTATTTTTTTGGTTCTATTCCCATTATTAAGGACAATTTTGCCATCGTTATTTATGGTATTATCGCCCTCTCCCTTCTACCACCCGTTTTGGCTTTTCTCTATCGTAAGATAAATGCTGCCACCCACAAACTTGTTTAGGATATTCTGACCGCTACTCGAATAGCAGGCCAAACCATAGGCAAATGCAGGTTGGCCGCCGCTCCCAACAGCTTGTCGAGCCAAGGGATAACCTGCAGGCCTCAAAATCAAGTCATAACTACTGCAGCGAAACGTAAACAGCCCCTAAATAATCTCAGAATTTTACTTCTTCCCTGCTTTTTCATCGAGTTTCCGCAAGAATGCCATCTTTTCCGCAATTTTACTTTCAAGGCCTCGTGAAACTGGTTGATACCAGCGAGGTTCTTTCATCCCTTCTGGTAAATAGTTTTCTCCTGCAGCATAAGCATCCGGTTCATCATGGGCATAACGGTATTCATGGCCATAACTCAACTGTTTCATTAATTGGGTCGGTGCGTTGCGCAAATGAAGTGGTACTTCTCGCGATTTGTCCTGTTTCACGAAAGCCGTCGCTTTATTGTAAGCAACATAACCAGCATTACTTTTAGCGGCAACTGCCATATAGATAACCGCCTGAGCAAGAGCCAGTTCGCCTTCAGGAGAGCCTAAGCGCTCGTAAGTTAAGGCAGCATCATTTGCAAGTTGCATAGCACGTGGATCAGCTAATCCAATATCCTCCCAAGCCATTCTCACAATGCGGCGAGAAAGATAATAGGGATCAACACCACCATCAAGCATACGGCATAACCAATAAAGTGCTGCATCAGGATTGGAGCCACGAACTGATTTATGTAAGGCTGAAATCTGATCGTAAAAATTTTCTCCACTCTTATCAAAACGACGTCTTGTCGAACTCAGGGCATTGTTAATTAATTCAGCAGTAATTTGGACTGTCCCTTGAGCCTGCGCAGCAGTATTGACTTGTTCCAAAAGATTTAAAAACCGACGAGCATCGCCATCAGCAGAAGCAATAAGATGAGCCTCAGCGTCCGCTTCAAATTGCAGATGGCTAAGTACTCTCTCCTGAGCACGAATTAATAAACGTTTAAGCTCCGTATCTGTTAACGGCTTTAACACATAAACCTGGGCGCGGGACAATAAGGCAGAGTTGACTTCAAAAGAAGGGTTCTCTGTTGTTGCGCCAATAAACGTGATGAGACCTGATTCAGTAAAAGGCAGTAAAGCATCTTGTTGCGATTTATTAAAACGGTGGATTTCATCAATAAAAAGTAACGTTTGACGTTGTTGCATTAAATGCTGCCTGGCCTCCTCAACCGCAGCACGTATATCTTTAACACCAGAAAAAACAGCAGAAAGCGCTATCCACTCACAATCAAACGCCGCTGCACTTAATCGTGCCAAGGTTGTTTTTCCTACACCAGGCGGTCCCCACAAAATCATGGAATGCGGCTTGCCGGATTCAAAAGCAAGCCTTAATGGTTTCCCTGTTCCCAACAAATGTTCTTGCCCGATGACCTCATCCCAATGTTTGGGTCTTAATAACTCTGCGAGAGGAGCGTTGGGTTGAGTATTAAATAAATTCATTGGTGTACTACATCTGTTCCTTTAGGCGGCTTAAATTGGAACAAACTGGCAGCAACTTTAGGGTTGGTTTTTACGTTCTTCAAATTGACAACGGTGTGTTGGCCAAGTTGATCAAACATTTCAATGGCAATTAATACATCACGATTAAAAATCAGCTTCATTCGCTGAAAATTTGCTTTATGGGATTTAGATTGCAAATCATAAGATTGCTTATCACCAGCCGTCGTTGCAGTGACATCAAAATCACGGGTAACCGTATCATCATAACCACTTAAAAACAGAGCCGCTGTGCCACCCAAACTTTTTTCCTGTTTTTTAACGGTTACTTGCTCCAGGTCAACATCATAAACCCAAAGTTTTTTTCCATCCGCAACGACCAATTGCTCCATAGGACTTTTAGTTTGCCAGCGGAAACGTCCAGGACGCTCAAGGGCCATAGTTCCAGAAGAGCGCGAGATTTCTTTTTCTTTGGTTTTGATGACTTGATTGAAACTGGCAGTCATACTGCGAATAGCATTGAGTTTTGTCTGTAAAACATCCCCAACCGATTCGCAAAAGGCATTAGCGGCAAATACAAGCGATAGCAATAAAACTAATTTTTTCATAGTTAATCCTCATTAACTGTAGACACTAATACATCTCTGAACCCCCCATCCAAGGGTCCTACAATTCCGGTCCGCTCCATTTCTTCGACGAGTCGCGCAGCTCGGTTATAACCTATTTTCAAACGACGTTGCACAGAAGAAATACTCGCTTTTCGTGTCTGAATCACGAACTCAACAGCTTGATCATAAAGAGGATCTGTTTCTTCTGTCTCTTGTCCTTCTTCACCGAAACCACCCTCAGAACCTTCACCAGGTGTTTGGAGAATATCATCAATGTATTCAGGCTCACCCCGTGCTCGCCAATCATCAGCGACACGATGCACTTCTTTATCATCAACAAATGCTCCGTGCACACGTAATGGGGCTCCGCTTCCAGGCGCTAAGTAAAGCATATCACCATGGCCAAGTAACTGTTCAGCCCCTTGTTGATCAAGAATGGTGCGAGAATCTATTTTTGAAGAGACCTGAAAAGACATTCGAGTAGGGATATTTGACTTAATAAGCCCAGTTAACACATCTACAGAAGGCCGTTGTGTTGCCAGAATTAAGTGGATACCCGCTGCACGGGCTTTTTGGGCAATACGAGCGATTAATTGCTCTACCTTTTTGCCTACCACCATCATCATATCGGCTAGTTCATCAATAATGACTACCACATAAGGCAACGATTGTAAGACAGGTGGAGTTTCATCTACAGAATCAACCGGTTTCCACAAAGGATCAGCCAAGGGCTCACCTTTTGCCTCAGCTTCCGCAATCTTGGCATTAAAACCTGCCAGATTTCTAACCCCTAAAGAAGCCATTAAACGATAACGCCTCTCCATCTCACCGACACACCAGCGCAACGCACTGGCAGCCTCTTTCATATCAGTCACTACCGGCGTTAATAAGTGTGGGATCCCGTCATAAACTGATAATTCGAGCATTTTGGGATCAACCATAATGAGTCGTACTTGTTCAGGAGTTGATTTAAACAAGAGGCTCAAAATCATTGCGTTGATCCCCACTGATTTACCAGACCCAGTTGTACCAGCTACAAGTAAATGAGGCATTTTTGCCAAATCAACCACCATTGGATGGCCTGCAATATCAACCCCCAAAGCCAGGGTTAATGGTGAATGGGATTGCTGATAAACATCCGCTGATAACACTTCGGACAGAGAGACCATATCCCGTTGTTGATTCGGTAACTCTAGACCGACGACTGTCTTACCCGGAATAACCTCAACTACTCGCACACTGGTAACCGATAAAGATCGAGCTAAATCCTTAGCCAGTGCTGACAATTTACTGACTTTAATCCCGGCTGCCAGTTGTAATTCAAAGCGAGTGATTACTGGTCCCGGATGGACAGCAACTACATCTGCCTGAATACCGAAATCCAATAAATGCTGTTCGACTTCTCGCGATACTGTTTCCAACTCCTGGTGGGTATATCCCCCCATTACCTTGCCGGGTCGTCCTTTATCAAGCAGGCTAAGCGCTGGTAAACTCCCAGTCAGCGCTTGTGCAGGTGGCTTGGCAACAGGACGGGCTGGCTCTTTTACAGATTTCAAAATAGAGGGAGCAGGTATACTGGGTGTAACCACAGGAGAGGGCGTTTTGATCACTGAGTCAAGAGGCTCCAGGGAAGGTATATTCACTACAACAGGTTTCTCTTTTTTTCCACCTATTAATCTACGTGTTGGTTTACTGCTCTCAACAACGGTTGATTTTTCTCGTTCTCTAAAACGCTTAATCACTGCTCGTATAAAACGAGAGCCTCTAACCAGGCCACGAAAACCGCGATTTAATAAGGTAGCGGAATAAAAACCAAGTAACTCCGTAGCTCCAACCCAGGAGAGCCCCGTTAACAGGGTAATACCCACTAGTAAAATGGCAAACAGTAATAAAGCAGCCCCTTGGGTGTTCAACGCATAATCAAAACCACCAGAGACGAAACTGCCCAGTATGCCACCCGCACTATGCACTGCATCAATTGGCGCAATAGAAGATAAACTTAGCAACCCACAACTGCCAATCATCAGAAAAACCAATCCACTGGCACGTAAAAACATGGCTAGCCGATTCACAATCCGCAAGGCACGCAGATCTTTTAAAATTAGCCAGGCAACATAGGCAAAACAAAACGGTAAAAGGTATGCGAGATAGCCAAAAATAAAATAAAGTCCGTCAGCAATATAAGCACCAACCTGGCCGCCTGCATTGCCTATCCCGATATTTCCTTTATTGGCATGTGACCAGCCTGGATCGGTGGTTTGATAAGTACTAAGCGCGAGTATCATGAAGAAAGCACAGGTTAATACCAAAATAAAGCTGCCTTCACTAACACGTTTGAGCAAGAAATTTGGCATAGCCTGCTTCGGGGTGCCGGCCTGATTACCCGTTTGTTGTTTTCGCATAGGTATTTTAATGTGCCTTATTTTGTCATACTATTTGCCATCTTAACATAATTCATAAGGAAGGCAGAGATGATAAGCGAAAGCAATCACCATCGCCTGATAATTCTTGGCTCAGGTCCCGCCGGGTATACTGCAGCGGTCTACGCCGCCCGTGCTAATCTTAACCCGGTGCTCATTACTGGAATGCAACCAGGTGGCCAGTTAACCACGACGACTGATGTCGATAACTGGCCTGGCGATGTAGAAGGCTTACAGGGTCCGGCGCTAATGGAGCGCATGCAACAGCATGCTGAGCGCTTTGAAACTAAAATTATCTTCGATCATATTGTAAAGGCAGATCTACAGCAACGTCCTTTTGTCTTGCAAGGGGATAGTGAAACGTATACCTGCGACGCGCTGATTATTGCAACCGGAGCATCTGCCCGTTACCTGGGACTGCCCTCAGAGAAAGCCTACCAGGGACGTGGCGTTTCAGCCTGCGCAACCTGTGATGGCTTTTTTTATCGTAACAAAGCTGTTTGCGTTATAGGCGGAGGAAACACCGCTGTTGAAGAAGCCTTATATCTGTCAAATATTGCAGCTTCTGTTACCCTTGTTCATCGCCGTGATAGTTTACGAGCCGAGAAAATTCTCCAGGATCAACTCGTTGAAAAAACACGCACAGGTAATATAAAACTCTTATGGCATCATACCTTGGAAGAAGTGCTTGGTGATGATATGAAAGTCACCGGAGCCCGTGTCCGCAATGTTCTCGATGATAGCTGCCACGATCTGGCTGTTGATGGCGTTTTTATTGCAATTGGTCATGATCCCAATACGGGTTTGTTTAAAGAACAACTTGCCATGAAAGATGGCTATCTGACTATCCGCTCTGGTTTGGAGGGCATGGCCACTGCTACGAGTATCAATGGGGTTTTCGCCTGTGGTGATGTTGCTGATCATGTTTATCGCCAAGCTATTACGTCAGCAGGGTTTGGTTGCATGGCTGCTTTAGATGCTGAAAAATATTTGGATAGTTTAGGCTCTATTACAAATTCATAATTTCAATTTCATACACCTTGATTTTTTATTTATTCAAGTGACATTTAGATCTTGAATATCGAGAATACCCTTGGGAAAAATCAAGGTGGAATCACTGTTGCTAATAGAGCAATCTTACTACAGGAATGGACTATTGATTAGTCCTGTCCCCCTATAACTGCTGCGCATTTTATGGAATAACGTTCGTTGTGCGATATAAAAACAGGATCCTGTTTTTTATATTAAACTCACATTAATATCACAAGCAGGAGGCCGACCATTCCCTCTTCAACATCCCGCACAACCCAAGATATAAACTTCCCGGACCCTGAGAGTAGTGATGCACAAGGCTTACTCGCAATTGGCGGGGATTTGTCACCAGAGCGCTTGTTAGTGGCTTATAAGCAAGGTATTTTTCCATGGTTTGAACCAGGATGTCCTATTCTTTGGTGGTCACCTAATCCTCGTTTGATTTTAAAACCCCAAGCCTTTAAAGTGTCCCACAGTTTAAAACAGGCCCTTAAAAAACCTTATCGCTTCACTATTGATACAGCCTTTAGTGAGGTCATTTTCGCTTGCGCTAACAGTGAGGGAAGAATAAATAATACCTGGATTACTGATGGCATGAGAGAGGCATATACCCTCTTGCACCAAATGGGTTATGCACATTCTTTTGAAATATGGTTAGAGGAGCAACTAGTTGGTGGCTTATATGGTATTAGTCTAGGACGAGCTTTTTTTGGTGAGTCGATGTTCCATCGACTTCGGGATACTTCAAAATTAGCCTTATATTATCTTTGCCATACTTTGGCGACCTGGAAATTTGATTTTATAGATTGCCAGTTACCTACCAAACATCTGCAAAGTTTGGGTGCAATTACTATCAGTCGTCGTGAATTTTTGCACCATTTACAGGAAACATTAAAATACCCTACTCGGCAAGGACTATGGACAAAAGAGGTTAATTAAAGAAAAATAGTGACTTAGAGGAAAGACTGGATTGCCATTTTTCTTATTTTAGTGCACTATTTGCGCCTTATTGAGTTTCATTTTTGAGGACCCATGGCAAAAGAAGATCATATTGAGATGTTTGGTACTGTCGTTGATACCTTACCAAATACTATGTTTCGTGTTGAACTTGAAAACGGTCACGTTGTTACTGCTCATATTTCTGGCCGTATGCGCAAAAACTATATTCGCATATTAACTGGTGATAAGGTCAAAGTAGAGTTAACACCCTATGATCTAAGCAAGGGTCGTATTATTTTCCGAGATAAAAATTAACTCATAGATCCGAGCTACTGTCTTTTGAGTCATCTTGCTACCACTGTTTCACAGTGGGCGTAGTTGTATCCGTCTGTCTTTATCAATCAGTAACAAATGATTAGCCGGCACATCACCCCATTGATCACTGATATTGGTTAATTTCTCCGAAGTTACCAAGATACACTCATGCTTATGATTTTCCTTTAGCTTATGGAAATGCTCCCTGCCAGCAAAACAAGCGCCATTAAAATAGTGCAGGGATTCTGGAGAGTCCTCTTTATCAGTACAATAACGACTAGCAACTATCCGCTCACCATCAGTCAGACAGATATTAAAATAGGAAGGGCCTTTCGTACCAAATTGTTGAACCAATTGAATCACTTCATACAAAGTGTCTTGTAATGTATCTGCTACAACCGACAATTTACTAAGATCTTTCCCCTTGGCCAATTGTAAAAAGAGGCCAAATAAATGTTCGGAATCCGTTTCTCCTTGAATCCAATGGTAAATATCATCCTCCAATAAATGCCGTAAATGGCGTTTAACGACAATAAAATCGTTAATCCCGCCATTATGCATTAACATCCATCGTCCATGAATAAAGGGATGGCAATTATAGTTAGTCACACCACCAGCACTGGCAGCACGTACATGAGCAAAAAAACAGGGGGATTTAATTTTTGCAGTCAAATGAAGCAAATTTCTATCATTCCATGCTGGTGAAATGGATGTAAATAATGCAGGTTCTGGACTAATAGAGGGAACATACCAACCCAGGCCAAAACCGTCACCATTCGTAGGGATTGTGGATTCCCGAGCATGTAAGCTTTGCATTATAATGGAATTAACTGGTTTAACCAGTACATCTTCCAGCACAACATCATGTCCAAGGTAGGCAACAAAACGGCACATAAGCGCGCTCCATTTTATTTTTAACTATAGCAAGAAAAGTTAACTCCTGTGGTTAGAAATTGTTGATATTATTACAATCTTGACGTTTCTGTTCCACTATCAGGCTCAAAACATAGCGAAGAGCCCAACCTACACCTATTAGCTTGTGATCTAGCTTAATCATGTAGCTTGGGCTCCTGGCTCGACATGCACATTTATGATAATGGAAAGGTAACCAGCACCTAGTGTCCCGCAATCATCATTTGTTCAATCAGGATAGAACCGCAACGAGTGGAGATATTTGGGTTAATATCTGTACCAACAGCAGTAATCATTTTAAACATATCTTTCAAATTACCGGCAATTGTTATCTCCTCAACGGGATATTGAATAACACCATTATCTACCCAGAATCCACTTGCCCCGCGTGAGTAATCACCAGTTAGGCCATTTACGCCTTGTCCCATTAACTCGGTCACCAACAAGCCCGTACCCATTCTATGTAATAAATCCTGCAAATCGCCTGCAGTGGGATCAAGCGTTAAGTTATGAACTCCACCGCTATTAGCGGTTGTTTTCAGACCTAAGCGACGAGCTGAATAACTACTTAATGCATATTGGCATAAACGTCCATCTTCAACAAAGACATTATTTCTTGTTGGCACACCCTCACCATCAAACGGTGAACTTCCTAATGCTTTTAAAAGATAAGGTTGCTCATAAATTTTAAAACCAGCAGGAAAAACCTGCTTTTCCAAGGCATCCAGTAAAAAAGAGTTCTTACGGTACAAATTTGAACCACTAATAGCATTAATAAAACTTGCCAGCAAACCACTCGAGACACGTGAAGAAAACAACACCGGTATTTTTTGCGTTTTGACCTGTCTTGCCCCTAAACGACTGGTAGCGCGCTCAACTGCTTTTTGCGCCAAGGCTTCCAGTGAATTTAAACCTTCTGCATACCTTGCCGTCGTATAATCGTAATCGCGTTGCATGCTCTCTCCTTCCTTCGCAATAAGAGAGCAACTAATACTATGACGCGTACTGTGAATTACACCCTCCCCGCCATAACTATTGGCAAAACCATTGCAAAAAGCATAGGTGGAAAAATTAACCCCATCAGAGTTAGAAATCCGTTTATCCAGGGCCAACGCATGAGCTTCACAAGCAAGTGCTTTCTCTATTGCCTGAGGCGGCTTTATTTCCCAAGGATGATAAAGATCAAGATCAGGATGATGATTCTTCATCAACTCTCGATCCGCAAGTCCAAAACAGGGATCTTCGGCACTCACTTTGGCGATATCACAAGCAGCAGCGACCAAGGCATCCAAAGCAGCAGGTGAGGTATCTGTACTGCTTGCACCACCTTTACGATGTCCAATATAAACAACGAGACTTACTCCTTTATCCTCACTAAAAGCAACTGTCTCAACTTCCCCCATACGAACATCGACTGAAAAACCACTATCATGGTTAACTGAAACCATCGCATCCGTTGCACCCTGCGCACGAGCGCGATCCAGGACGTCATGCATTAATTCTAATAAATTGTTGGTTGACTTAAGCGCTACTCTATTGTTATTTTCCGGTAATGTTTTCATGGTGGGTCTACCGCTATCAAAGTTTGTTCATAAGGATACAAGATTAATATGCCCAGGCAAACCATTGCTCTTGTAAAATGGCTTACACAAGCCTCTAAATTTATAACTATTGCTCTACTGTTGTTGTTTTTTACTCATTATGTGATTGCTAGCAATGGTTGGCGTCAATTGGCACCCGGCATTGAGTATCAAGATCTTGAGGGGCGCTTTTTGACACCTTGGTCCCATATCCACGCCTTTCGTATTAACCTGAAAAACAATGAGCTTTCCCTGGTTACCGCTAAAGATTTATCACGTGAACATGCATCAGTTAATGAATATGCGCAGCATAGTAATGCGCTCCTGGCCATCAATGGGGGGTTCTTTGATGGTAATTATAAACCGCTAGGTTTACGAGTTTATAATAGGCGGCAAAAAAATCCTGCTAAAAATATCAGCTGGTGGGGAATTTTTTACGTCAAACATCAGAAAGCTTATTTAAGCAATATCAGGCAATACAGCCCTGATCGACAAATCGACTTTGCCATACAAAGCGGCCCAAGATTGTTAATTAATAATCGTATTCCTCCTCTTAAACCAGGTAGAGCTGAGCGTTCTGCTTTAGGTATCACTCAAGATGGACGTGTCATTATTCTCGTTACCGATAATATGCCTATGTCCACTACGGAATTAGCGCAACTGATGAAAGCAGCTCCGCTCAATTGCGAAAATGCACTTAATCTGGACGGTGGTAGTTCGAGTCAATTACGTGCTCAAGTCGCATCCTTTCAATTAGACGTCCATGGTTTTTCTAATGTCAGTGATGCGGTCATTGTTAAAGCAAGAAAAAAATAATCCTTTCAAGAACAACTAACCATTTCCCGTTAATTGAGCCTTAAACAATTGCTTCTCATTTAGAGCAATCATTGGAAAATTGTGCTTTTTGATACCATAATTTAAAAGATGAATTCGGATAAAGTAATGAAAAAATTTTTTGCAGGTCTGAAGAAGACTAAAAAACCCACAGTAAAAAAAAGTGAAGTACCCACTCAAGAATCTCCTTTTTTAGAAGAATCAAAACAAATTGAGACTGAAAATAGAGATTTCTTTTCTGATCCAAGAATGAGGGACTTAACCGACATTGGAGAGAGAAAAGCCTTAGGTTATTTGCCATTAGCCAGAATACGCGAAGCGGGTTACGATGTCTTTCAAACCTCTCTTTTATTGAAAAAGAAAGGCTTAAAGATCCTGGTCATTCCAGCTGCCTTACCTGAAGAAATCTATGCTTATAAACCCGAGACTAAGAAATTTATCCATATGGCCGATAAAAAAATGTATGATGTTGTTCCCAAAGGACAATTCTATAGTATCCAATCAGGAGCCCTCGTTGCCTATGATATAGAAGCAGTAGATCTTTTTTTGCAGCAAAATGCAAAACTTATCGATGATGAAAATCAATCTGAAACAATTGACGAACATAAGTGGCCAATGAATGCAGCTGATTTTGTTGAAATGCTGTTTAGAAAAACGGCCGAATCCAAAGAGATGAATAACTTAATCCATACCATTTATCAAGAAATGCCCACCGCTATCACTAGCTTTAAAATGGAATAATACCCAGTAATTATTCAGCCCTATTAATCCAGTTAGCTCTCGAGTTTGACAAAGCGCTTTAATTTTCCTGTTTCAGGATGGCGCTTTAATTGAGGCACAATCTTGATTTCAATCAGAGGATTTTCTATACCCACTTGCCGATAGGCAGCAACCAGATCTTTTTGCATTTTCTCGGTAGCGAAATTTTTTCTGGCCGTTAACCAAATTTCAGCGCCTTGAATGGTTTGAAATACTTGATACTCTTCTACTTGCTCTTCCGGAAAAATTAGATTTTCAAATACTTCGGGAATAACACAAATGCCGTTGGCATAGGAAAAACTGTCGTCATTACGCCCTTTAATGGATTGCACTAATCTAAACGGTGCCCCACAAGAACATGAATCCGCCAGAATGGTAATACGATCATCAATTTCATAGCGGAATAGAGGCATGCTTTTATGAAATAAATTAGTCACCAATACTTTCGTTGCTTCTTGTCCATCTAGAACTGGTTGATTATTTTCATCAACCGCCTCAAAAATGATGAGGTCCTCATTGAGATGAAGATGATTAGTATGATCACAGCTTTGCGCGTGTGGACCAGCATCGGATGACCCCCACATATTGGTCACAGGGACATTCCACGCTTTTTTAATGGTCTTTAACATATCAGGGAACAAGGGCTCTGAATTAACACTCACGCGGCGAGGAAAAATTTTTAATTTTCCGCGACAAGCCTCTTGAGCCAAGCGATAAATTTCCGTCGTGTAGCCAATTAAATAGCTGGGCTTCTGGATATTCAGTTGCTCAACCATATTAGTAATAGGCATCGTAGCCGGTAATAGGAGGACTTTCATTTGTGGTATAAGAGGAATCGTGAATACAAATCGGCTCAGATGAACCGGCTTGGCTGCAGTAATTGCTGCCATGAGTAAACGGCTATTATCCTTTTGCGAAGAAAACTCATCACGATATTGAAAACGAAAAAAAGCAGTCACAAACAAGATAAACTCTTCAATACTCCACCCAAATACCCCCCTGACGCCTGAAGAGCCTCCTGTCGCTGTAAAATGATAGGCATTATCCAATAGCTCCGGTTCAATTTGGTTATGGAGAAATTGACGGGCCCTTTCCAAGGTTAGTTTTCTATCAGTGATAATCTCATCCCAATGCGTCATGGCTTCTTTTTTGGTCATGACAGGCAGTTTAGCCAAATCACTCAAAGTAAAGCGGGATGGCTCAATATGAGAAAATTTGCTCGCATAATACGGTGAGTTTTCTTTTGCATAAGCTAATAAAGCGATTAAAGCGCGTTGCTGTTCTGCTTTGACCTCTTCTTTACTCCAGCTTAACCGGGAAGAAAGTTGTGGCAAGAAATTTTGTATGGCATCAATTTCTTTATTCAATATCGAAGCGTAGAGATTGGACATGATTAGCAATCGCCTTGATTTATTATAAAAATGACTATAGCCCTTAGATCAATAAAAATCCTCTATCGCTTGGCAAATTCCTTTCTGGAATACAACTTTCCTAAAGTTTCTCTTTATCAATTGATCATTTTTTACATAATAACCCCCTTTTTAGTTGGGGAATTCCAGTGAAAACTATTTTTCAAGCGGTTATTGACGGTGATTTAGATGAAATTCGTAAACTACGTGCCCAAGGTCAAATTGATATTAATGCGCTAAATGAACAGGGTGATTCAGCCTTAATTATCGCTATAAAAAAAAGAAATCTCGCAGCATTCAGATTATTACTTGACTTCAAAGGACTCGATCTGAATCAAGAAACCTATACTGGCAAATTTCAAAATAAGCCTTATCCTCGCAATCCTTTATTGTGGAGTACCCAACTAAACCAGCCTGATATGGTTAGGGA
Source organism: Legionella sp. ST3F1 (assembly GCF_048553315.1). Classification (NCBI taxonomy): domain Bacteria; kingdom Pseudomonadati; phylum Pseudomonadota; class Gammaproteobacteria; order Legionellales; family Legionellaceae; genus Legionella; species Legionella sp. ST3F1. The sequence continues at coordinate 41,389 of NZ_JBLZIO010000007.1, forward strand.
ACTCTTAGCCAAGGGAGCCGATCCAGCCAGGCAATTAGGACACTTTAATGTGACTCCGTTAATGGTCGCAGTTTCCAATGACTTTCTAGCGTGTGTAAAACTACTTGTAGAAACAGGGAAAGGAATTCATTTGAAAAATGCTCGAGGAACTACAGCGCTCGATCTAGCAGCACAAGAGGGTAAATCCGCTACTCTGGGACTTCTTATACCCCATGCGACGCATGGTGAACTGCTAACAGCCTCTAACTTTGCAGACCAGCATCAACATCCTGAAATAGCTCAATTGCTGCGTAATTGGACCAGTCGTGCTTCTCAACAAGAAAATCAATCAACCAGTTCGCAGGCGGTACCGAAAGTAAGCGTTCAAAAACTGATAGATAAATCGACGATTGACAAGCACTACACCACCCTGATAAAAAAAGTAAAAACTCTCGAGGAAAAATTTAAAGCTCAAGAAGAGGTGGTTAAAACACTCCAGGAAGAATTAAAAGCTCTAAAAGAAGCACAACAATTACCGACAACAACAGCACAACCAGTCCCAGACCTCGTTCAAACCACAGCGGAAGCAATGCAAGCCCTTGGACCAATACTACGAGCAACAGCGGGGAAAGTAGAGCCAGCGCCAGTAACCGAAGTATCAATCGCTGGAAGAATACCGCCAATGATACAACCTGTATCTACAATAGAACCAATGACAGCAAACATACTAAAGCCAACCCCCATAAGAGTACAATCAACCACGAGTTCGGCGCAACCTGCATTGAGTACAGGCCCCCTACCAAACCCAGGTGACGCACGACCTCACATCCCGAATCAAACAAGATCGTCATTTTTTGCTCTGGCAAATAAGCCATTGCCGCATAATGAACTGTCAAACCCGGCAAACTATGCATTGACCTCATCGCAATCCAAGCCAAGTTAACCCAGGCTTTGTACGCTGTAATAATTTTTCCTACGCGAGAAATTAGGGTCTGTTGACATTTCGCCAGCTTAAGCCGAAAAATGTTGATTTATGAGCAGCACAAAAAATCAACACTTTTCGGCAAGATAGTAGAAATGCCAATAGACCCTAAGATAAGATGGAGGGGAAACAGGGAGGTTCATATGCCTGCGCCAGAATCAGCTACATGCATCATTGATTTAATCATTGCAAAAAAAGAAAAGGCTTATATCGTCTATGAAAATGAACAATTCATTGCTTTTTTAGACCACCGTCCTCTCTTTCCTGGCCATACCTTGCTTGCGCCGAAAAACCATTTTAAGACCTTATATGATTTGCCAGATTCCTTGATCAGCCCTCTTTTTATGTTAACTAAAAAAATTGGGGTGGCAGTGGAGAAAGCCACAGAGGCAGCAGGAAGTTTTATTGCCATGAATAACACGATTAGCCAAAGTATCCCACATTTGCACGTCCATATTGTCCCTAGGAATAAGCAAGATGGTTTAAAAGGCTTTTTTTGGCCAAGAACCAAGTATCAAAATGAAGAGCATATGCTTGCAGTACAAGAGAAAATTAAATCCCAGCTGCTCTAAGAAAAATTCGAACTCGATTTTTACACTAAAATATAAAGATAACCTGAGGATGAAAAATCTAAAATATTTACATGTCTAATATTGCTGCAATAAGATGGTTACCACAAGGCAAAGAGAAACCGCCTCTTATCCAATATATGCTAATTAATTCCGAATTAGATTATCTTATTTCCCCCACAGAAATTTCTGTAACGGATTTGAAGAAAAATATTAATGACCTTTTTATTCATATTGATAAATTTTCACAGCCTGATATTCCGTTGATAGTACACTATAAATCAATCACTAAAAGCTTTGGCAAACACCGCAGGGATTCAGCGGAATTTCATAAACTGATAAATAAAATCTTGCGTAAAAGAAAATTATTAAAAGCTAACAGCCGCACAATCTCATTGCTTAAAAGAGAAAATCTCACCTTATTTAAGAATACCCTTTATTTCATGGATATTGATTGTAAAACCAAAGGTTGTGCTTTTATAGCTCATCTGTGGACTATTGCGTTAAAAGCGACTAACAAACATTTTCCCGCAGTAATCAAGAAAATCTGGAAAAGTAAATATGGAATAACTCGCATGACGAAAGATTCCTCGATAAAATTTTCTGAATTTTATGCGCATTTTTTATGATAAGCTTACTTCTCTGAGTTCCTTGATATAAAGCGATAAACGGGTTAGATTGGCTTAGCTCTTTCATCCTATGTCAGGTTAATAAGCGATGAGTCAGAAGAATTTTCCAGATAAAATTGTCAGCTTTCTTCTGCTTTTTACAGTGGTTACAGCGCTTGCCCTTAGTTTGGTTCCTCCCTTTGCGCAACCCTTGAGCTACCATGATTTTGCAGATAAACGCACTTTATTTTACATAAGTAATTTTTCTGATGTGATGTCCAATCTAGCCTTTATTATTGTGGGGTATCTAGGTATTAAAACCATTCACCAACCTACTCCAACTCAATGCGCACTCACTCCAGAAGCAAAATGGGCCTACCTCATTGGATTTATTGGCACGATCTTAACAGGCTTAGGTTCGATCTATTATCACTTACACCCCAATAACTATACCTTGTTTTGGGATCGAGCCCCGATGGGCATGCTTTTAATGTCATTTTTTGCGGCCATCTTTATAGAGCGGGTCAATCGCTCGATTGGCTTTTATCTATTATTCCCCCTTATTTTGCTGGCAACCCTTTGTACCTTGCAATGGGAGCTTAGCGAGCTGTGGGGACAGGGAGATATGCGCTTATATATTTGGTCGCAGGGCTATCCTCTGATAATGATTATTTTTATTTTATTCTTTTTTCCCTCATCCTATGTGCGCAACTATTATCTTACAACCTGTTTCATTTTGTTTGGTTTGGCCAAAATAACTGAAGGCTTGGATAAAATCATTTATCATTTTACCTTCGAGACAATAAGCGGACATACTTTGAAACATCTTCTCGCTGCTATTGCTGTTTACTCCCTTGTTTATGATGTAAAAAACCGCCAATCCAAGCCTTCCCCGCAAAATAATACCTCCTCTTAAAGAGGCATTTACTATACTTAAGATAACATTGAGATACCAAGGAAAAGGAGGCGTCATGAAAGGTGCTAAATCAATCAAGAAACCTCATCATTCTAGCAGGGATGATACTGCCAAAGAAAAACGTAAAAAAAAGGAAAGAAAATTGGATAAGTTAATAGAAGATACCTTTCCTGCCAGTGATGCAACTGCTAAATACTAGGTTGAGAGCGTCGCCTTACAGGCAATCCCTTACTAGATGAGGAAATTTACGCTGCTCAGCCCATCCTTCATAAGGAGAGATTATTCTGTTCCCAAGTTTTTCATCATGATAAAATAAAATCCAACTGATTAAATACTCCAAGCTATGAAGCCAAATCCCCCCCACAAGAATCGTGGTGCGCTCAGTAACCCTGAAGGACGATTTGAGGTTAGCACTTATGAAAATTTTGATGACGGCTGGGTGCTTGAGGAAGAAACGCTTCCCGCTATAGAAACCTTCTTATTGCCGGAAACCGCTAAAACAATTATTAGCCGCAATGATTCTCCCGACCTTGGCTTTGAGCAATCTATTAATCCCTATCGTGGTTGTGAGCATGGTTGTATTTACTGTTATGCTCGTCCCAGTCATGCTTATGTCAACCTATCGCCAGGCCTCGATTTTGAAACTAAAATTTTTTACAAAATTGACGCAGCAACTCTGTTAGAAAAAGAACTTAATAAATCAAACTATCAGTGTAAACCTATTGTTTTAGGTGCAAATACAGATCCTTATCAGCCAGCAGAAGCCAAACTCAAAGTGACTCGCAGTCTTTTGGAAGTATTAAATCATTATCAACATCCGGTCATTATTATCACTAAAAATGCACTTATTGAGCGTGATTTGGATCTTCTCACAGCAATGGCTAAACAAAACCTTGTTAAGGTTGCAGTCAGTGTTACCTCCCTTTCCACCCATTTAAAACATATTATGGAGCCTCGGACTACAGCGCCAGCCGGCCGCTTAAAACTTATCAAATATTTATCAGAAAACCAAATACCGGTGAGAGTGATGGTAGCTCCTGTCATTCCAATGATTAATGATGTAGAACTGGAAAAAATTATCCAGGCTGCAGCACAAGCAGGAGCTAAACATGCGAGTTATGTTTTAATCAGATTGCCTCATGAAGTAAACGATTTATTTAAAGAATGGCTAGCCAAGCATTTTCCTCAACGGGCAGAACACATTATGAGTCTTATTCGTCAAATGCGCGGAGGTAAAGACTACGATGCCGCTTTTGGCTCGCGCATGCGTGGAGAGGGAGAATATGCCAAACTTTTAGCAACCCGATTTCATTTGGCTTGCAAGCGTTTTGGTTTAAATGGTGCAGCAGAACCAAACCTGGAGATAAAAAAATTTACCCAGAGGAAAAACCTAACATCCAGACAATTGAGCCTGTGGGATGATGAGTTTTAATGCGCCGAAAATGTTACCTAACGACATCAAGCTTTTTTCTTAGCTTTAGCAGCTACTTTTTTCTGTAAGGTCTTATCTTTCCCCATACTCTTTTTCAATAAGGAAATAAAATCGATGACATCATCGGGTTTTCGTCTACGTGTTTTCGTCTTGGTACCCATTGCTTTTTCAGCTTCCGCCGTCTTTTTATCAAGCCACTGCGATAAAGCCTCTTGGTACTCATCATGATATTTTTCAGGTTTCCAGGTCGTTGTCATGTCTTTAATTAAATCAACAGCCATTTTTATTTCACGATCTGAAATTTTATAGGATTTCAGTGATTCAGTAGGAACTTCCAAGTCCTCTTCTTTACGTATTTCCTGTTGAAAGCGAATCAGGTTGAGTACTAAAGCGTGATCATGCGGCATCACTAAGCACAAATATTCTTTGGTGCGGATAATAACTTTTGCCACACCAACTTTTTTGGTTTTTTTTAATGCTTCGCGTAACAAAACATAGGCTTTTTGGTTTTTAGAATCAGGAATAACATAATAGGGCTTATCAAAATACAAGTTGTCAATTTCAGCCAACTCAATAAATTCTTCGATATCAATGGACTTATAAACTTCAGGACTGGCTTTTTCAAACGCTTCCTCATCCACAATAATGTACTTATCCTTATCAAATTCATAGCCTTTTACAATTTTCTCCCAAGGTACTTCCTTATCAGTATTGGCATTAACTCGTTTATAACGAATACGCGATTTATCGCGCGAATCCAATAGATGAAAGTGCAAATCCTTTTTTTCTTCAACAGAAATAATCTGGACCGGAATGGTAACCAAACCAAAAGAAATATCCCCTTTCCATATAGCTTTCATAGCATTTCCCAATTTTACACGTTATTTAATTATAGGCCTCCCTATTTTAATGACTAAAACTCACCCATTTATAAAAATAATAATTACACCTCTTTACATAAAAAATATCGTAAAAACAATAGGAGTGAATTTGCTTAAAATAAACTTAAAATTAGTAATCCATTAAAATTAAAAAGAAAAAAAATAATTTTTTTCTCATAAAAAAATAAAGAAAATTGCATTAGTAATTTTATTGTCCTATTCCTTTAATTAGGACTATTAATTAAATAGATATTAAATTTAGGAGAGAATCATGAAAAGGATATTTTTAATATTAGCCATGCTAGCCTCTTCCACCTTATATGCATCTGCCGGAACAAGTACAGGAACAGACACTACCACAGGAACAGACACTAGCACAGGAACAGGCACTAGCACAGGAGCAGACACTACCACAGGAGCAGACACTAGCACAGGAACGGGCACTAGCACAGGAACTGGAACCAGTACGGGAACAGACACGAATACAACTATCAACTCCAATCCTGAAACTCCAATTGATAACAGCACTGGCACTAATACAGGAGGGGATACTAATACAGGAACCACTATTCATAATAATACAAATTCCCCATCTGGAATTGATACAAATACAGGAGTCAACCCTAATCCTAATTCAGTTCCTGGCTCTACTAACGACCCTGAAACAAACACCAATAATGGAACTAACACGAATACGCAATAATTGCAGCACTCAGTTAGCCTGTCTATGAGGCAGGCTTTTTCTTAGAGGGAGTAGTCTAATGAGCTTGGAAAATTACCACCAAAAAAGAGATTTTAGTAAAACACCCGAGCCCAAAGGAAAAATATCCCGAAAAAAGCAACGACGTTTTTATATTCAAAAACATGCTGCTTCTCACCTTCACTACGATTTTCGACTCGAATTAGAGGGCGTTCTTAAAAGTTGGGCTATTCCCAAAGGGCCCTCTCTAGATCCCTCTGTTAAACGCTTAGCCATTCATGTAGAAGATCATCCAATTGAATATGGCACTTTTGAAGGCATTATTCCTAAAGAGGAATATGGTGGAGGTACAGTGATGCTCTGGGACAAAGGGGAATGGGAATCGCTGGATAAAAATCCTCTGCAAGCTTATAAAAAAGGGCATCTGCGTTTTGAATTACATGCAGAAAAACTCGGGGGGCGATGGGATTTAATTCGTTTTAAAAAAGAAGATAAATCCTGGTTTCTTATTAAATATAAGGACAGTTATGCCCGAGAAGATGATGATATTACCACCCAAAAAAACAAGAGTGTTCTTAGCCAACAATCAATAGAAGAAATTGAAAAAAATTATCAAGCTGTTTGGACAAAAACCGGGTTAAAAAAAAACCTTAAAAAAATTAATATTGATCTGCCATCCACTAGCATGCCAGAGACCATTTCACCACAATTAGCTACTCTAGTGGATAAACCACCATCAGGTGAAGATTGGTTGCATGAAATTAAGTTAGATGGTTATCGGATTCTTGCTTTTAAGAATGGTAAACACGTCCGTCTTATGTCACGCAACAATATAGAGTGGACTCGTAAGTTTCAAATTATCATCAAAGCGGTTGAGAAAATACCTGTAACAAAACTCATTCTTGATGGCGAAATTGTACTTTTTGATGAGCACAATAGATCCAGTTTTCAATTATTACAAAACGCCTTGGACTCTGACGACAACCCTCCCTTTATTTATTACGTATTTGACCTGCTTTATTACGATAAATGGGATGTACGCTCTCTTCCTCTTTTAGAAAGGAAAAAACTATTAGAGCCATTACTAACCCCTGAAATCCCTCATTTGCATTTTAGTGATTACATTCTCGGACATGGGGAAGCTATTTTTGCTTATTCCTGTGATCTTGGTTTAGAGGGGATTGTTTCAAAATTAGCAACAAGTAACTACGTGACCAAACGCTCTAAATCCTGGTTAAAAATTAAATGCCTAAAACGGCAAGAATTTATTATTGGAGGCTTTAGTCCACCGAAAAACTCACGAAGCTGCTTTGGTTCGCTCTTTTTAGGGCTCTACGATAAAAAGGGACATTTTATCTACAGTGGCAATGTTGGCACAGGCTTTAGCGAGGCCTCCTTAAGGGAAATCTATGAAAAATTAAAAAAGCGCATCGTTACTAAAAACCCGTTTAATTCACAACCACCAGGTATTACGACTGCCACTTGGGTAAAACCAGAACTGGTTGCCGAAGTTGAGTTTACTGCATGGACAAAAGAGGGACGTTTACGCCATCCAAGTTTTAAAGGATTACGTTTTGACAAGAAAGCCAGGGACATTATAAAAGAAGTGGAGAAACCAGTGGATAAAATTAATAAACAAAAGATCGCACTCGAAAAGCAAAACTCTCTTAATATAAAACTAACGCATCCAAATAAAATTCTCTATAAAGAAGATAAAATTAGTAAAAGGGATCTTTTTAGCTATTATCTTGATATTGCTGATTTTATTCTTCCCTTTATTAAAAAACGCCCCTTGACTTTAGTACGCTGTCCAACAACCTATAAAGATTGTTTTTATCAAAAAAAACTCAATGAAACTAGCTTCACAGCACTGCATCCGATTGAAATAGCGACTATTAATCAGGGGAAAAGTGAGAATTATATTTACTTGGATGATGTAGAAGGTTTACTCAGCTTGATACAAATGGGAGTACTTGAGATTCACCCATGGGGAAGTCGTATTGAAAAACTGGAATACCCAGACATTTTAGTCTTTGACCTGGATCCTGCTCCCGACATTTTATGGAAACAGGTTGTTGAAGCAGCTTTTGAAATAAAAAAACATTTGAGCGAGTTTAAATTAAAATCCTTTGTTAAAACAACAGGAGGTAAAGGCCTTCACGTTGTTGTACCTATTCAACCAGAATATGAATGGGATAAGGTTAAAAATTTCGCCCAGGTATTTGTCCAATTTTTAGAACAAATTAGTCCGGAAAACTATACTGGCAAGATGTCAAAAACCCAAAGAAAAGGGAAAATTTTTATTGATTATTTGCGTAATCAACGAGGTGCAACAGCCATAGCTGTCTACTCAACTCGCGCACGGATACACGCTCCCGTAGCGACTCCCCTCCATTGGGATGAATTGACTAATGATATTATGGATACTTATTATACGATAAGAACAATCACTAAAAGACTTAGTCATCTACAAAAAGATCCTTGGCATAATTTTTGGGAAATAAAACAATCTTTACGCTTGGATCAATTAGAATGAAGTACTATCGGTTTATCGCCAATCGGTCGGCTCCAAGGGAATCAAAATCCACATAATGAGATAGACTAACAGTGCTGAACCACCTAAAAGAAAAAAAATAACGAAGATAAACCGAATCCAGAATGGATCCATATTAAAATAAATGCCTAATCCTCCGCATATCCCCGCAATTTTTCTTTCTCTACGAGAGCGCCATAGCTTTCTGTAAGGCTTTGAGAGTCGAGTCATAGTCGATTAACTTGAATTAGGAGGCTTTAATATACCAAATCTTGAATAGAAAGAACCAGTTTCTATCAAATTTATTCTATTTAAGTTGAATAGAAATAGGTATATTCCGTCTTGCTTTGAAGACGGAATATCTCTCCAGGAGCTGTCACGCTATTCTGTTAATTACGTTTAATACCTGCCTGTCGCAGACTTTGCTCACCAAATCTCCTGGCATTGCTAGCCGCGGAAAGCATGTGCTTTTCAAAAATATGAAAAGCCTCTTCCATGTAATTTAAGGTTTTATGACTATTTTCTATCAATACGTGAATATTACGCTCTAGAAGCTCTTCGGGTCTTCGAAGCTTCGTGAGCTCTTCTGGCCTCAGATAAGACATATTTTGCAGAGTCTTAAGATTAAGGGCCATTATTTCTTGTAAAGGTTGTTGAAAGTTACGGACACTATTTTTCCACTGTTCCATTTGTTCATGCATGGTCATCTCCTTGTGTGCACTGCACAATCAAAGATTAGCTCACTAAAATTGCTTGTCAAATTTGTTAATAAGAAATGGTCCGCCTTTCAATCATTCTACCTTTTTACTATTGTTAAGCTTGAAATAAGCTATGCTTAAGAGAGAATCCTGCAATTACCAAAGGATAATCTTTTAACAAAATAATAAAAATTAAAATAATGATTTTATAGGGAGATAAAATGGGTTATTTGATCGGTTGGCTTTTGGGTGTCCCAATAAGCATACTCATCTTAATTTGGTTAATATCCCATGTTTGATATATCTCATTAAACAAGGAGAGTTATAATGGCTAAAGAATCTGTAGTAGTAACAGAGCATTCGCATTGTTCGCACACCTACAAGCGCATTTCATGGTCTGCCATTGTCATTGGGGCCTTAGTAGCAGTAGGACTGAATTTCCTCTTAAATCTTTTTGGACTTGCTATAGGCTTGAGTGCTTTTACAATGAGCGATGCGGGAGCAAGTACTGTAGTCATTGGAGGGATGCTTGGAATTCTTATCGGTATCATTGCCGTTATGCTAGCTGCAGGGTATGCGGCAGGTTATCTCGGACGCTTATATTGTCCTCAGAGAAATCTCGGTATCCTGTATGGTTTTAGTACCTGGACTTTGGCCTTAATTCTATCGGCCTTAATTACCATGCCTCTTACCCATCATGTAACCAATTATACAAAAATGGCTTCTCCTTCGATTTCAGTAATCACTAAGAAATCAATGGATACTGGCAAGGTAGTATCCGCCGCCACTGTCTCTCCTGCTTCTCATCATCAGAACATTCATCAAAAAGCGATGAATGTAACGGCGCCGACGGAAACAACGGCTTGGAGTGTATTTTGTGTCTTTATTCTATTCTTCATCAGTGCCTTATCCTGCTGTTTTGGTGCTTGCTGGGGAATGAGTTGTTGCCGGGAGGATTAACTTGTTACTTTAAGCCCTTTCGTTGATACGAAAGGGCTATTTACCATTCTAAAATTACCAGCCTGTATTTAAATCTTCATGTTTGTCTATAATTAATTACTACATGGAGGTAGTTATGAACAAGACGAGCAAAAATCCACAACCTCATGCCGTTGACAGAAAAAATAAAAGCCAAGGGACGGAAAAGAAGAGTGCTTTAGCAGGCAGTGAGTTGGAAAAGCCTAACAATAAATCTCACCTAAATCGTGATCTCATGAAAAAACGCCTTTTTTTCACCGACGACCCTCCGAAATTAGAAAAAAAAGTTGATAACTATGATGAAGAGAATGATGGTTTTTAAAATTTCTTCTTCAACGGGGGATCTTCTTAATACGATAGAGAAGGGATTGTACGAAGCAGCTTTTTTGTGATAAGCATCTTTTAACGATGCGAAAACCAGAGGATAGTCTTCAATTTAATAAAGCAACAGTACAATTATTCCACTCCCCAAAACTGATAACTTAATAGGCTCAATCGGTAACAGTAGTGGAGAGTTTCATAAAAGCTTGCTCCTTGTTCTTTTGATAGTATTCTTTTATTTTGATCCTTGGAGACAATGCATGCTTTATTTATGGCTAAAGTATATTCACATTTTAAGCTCTACCCTATTATTTGGTACCGGACTTGGTACTGCCTGTGTTTTGCTTTATGGGCACTCTACAAAAAACATGTCGACCATGGCAGTCTGTAATCAATATGTCGTATTAGTAGATTGGCTATTTACTGGTATCTCGGGCTTTATACAAGCCCTCACAGGTTTTTGGATGATCTACCTGGCAGGGTACTCCTTTAAATCCCTGTGGATCTGGGGGGCTATAACAGGCTATACCTTTACCGCTTGTTGCTGGTTTCCTGTGGTTTATTTTCAAATAAAGCTACGCGACATCATCATAATGTGCATTAAAAATAAAACGTCTCTTCCAGCAGAGTACCATTACTATTTTCGCTGGTGGTTTTTTTTAGGATGGCCTGCTTTTATCAGCTTACTGATTGTTTTTTATTTTATGATAATGAAGCCTATGTAAAATATTATAATGCTAACCATTCAATGTAATTAGCCATTAACGATGACTCCACCATTAGGATGCAGCACTTGGCCAGTCATATAGGATGAATCGTTCGAGGCAAGGTATACGTAAGCCGGAGCAATTTCTGCAGGTTGCCCTGCCCGTTTCATTGGTACTTGTTGACCAAATTCTGCTACTTGTTCTGCTGTAAAACTTGCTGGAATCAGAGGAGTCCAAACAGGGCCTGGCGCCACAGCATTGACACGAATCTGGCGCGAAATAAGGTTTTGCGCAAGTGAGCGAGTAAGCGCAATGATAGCGCCTTTAGTTGCGGAATAATCAATTAGGTGATCATTTCCTTTGTATGCTGTTACAGAGGTAGTATTAATAATCACGCCTCCTTTTTTCAAATGAGGCAATAAGGCTTTGATCATGTAAAAATAAGAAAAGAAATTAGTCTTAAAAGTCCGTTCTAACTGCTCACAACTTATTTCCTCCAAAGTATCTTGTGGATGCTGTTCTGCAATATTATTCACTAAAATATCGATCTGCTTAACTAATTTTTCAGCCTGAGTGACCAGTTTCTTACAGGCACCATAAGTCTGTAAATTAGCAGGCATGAGCCAACAATGCCTGCCTATCGCTTCGATTAATTGTTTGGTTTTTTCAGCGTCTTGATGCTCATTTAAATAATGGACAATCACATCCGCGCCTTCTTTTGCAAAAGCGCAAGCGACGGCACGACCGATGCCACTATCACCACCTGTAATCAAGGCTGTTTTACCGAGCAGTTTATCACTTCCTTTGTAATCTGCAGATAAATACTCAGGTTGAGGCCGCATTTTAGCCTCAATACCGGGTTGTTTTTTTTGTTCTTGCGGCGGTTGTTGTTGAGGGCTTTTCTGCTTCATAGTGCACTCCTATGTTACAGTTATGTTCCTCATGGTGGTTAGAGATTAAAAAATATGAGAAACCAGCCAAATGAGGATCAATATACTGATAGGCACTCCTAGTAGCCAGGCAATAATATATTTCAGCATTTTTTTCTCCTTTCTTAAAAACTATCCATTCTTTATTATGCTTTAGTTTGTTTCCTCAGTTTTTGTGCACCAGCCCCTTCAATTTGATCATTTTATTAGTGCTGTTGAAAAAGAAACCATTCCTGTACTATCCAAAATGCTGGTGATAAAGATTGTCTAATAAGGGGGACCCTTTTCTCAAATATCTTTCCATGATACTTTCTTCCCAATTAAGCATATAAATTAACTTTTTGATTTTACTAGAATAAAAGCATCAAAATCATTCAACAACTACCCCCATTCATTAAATTTGGTTAATAGTTGATCCTATTTATACTATAGATGACTATTGCCCTTTTAACAAAAATTAGCGACAGAATGTAATAATTTATTCTATTTAATAAATCATTTCTTATTCTTTTTCTTGCTTTTAGGTTTCGTTGTCGTTATTAAAGGAGATTGCACGATATCCAAGATAGTTTGCATAGGATCCATATCTGTAGTAGGTTCAAATATCGCTTTCCCCAGCAGCGGTAATATAGCGGAATTCGTCGGTAAATTCATGGACTTAGCTATATTATTTATATTTTCTAGCACAATATTGGTTGTAGGAAGTTCTATCCATTTATTAAGCAGTTTATTAGTAGAATTGAAATAACTACACATACTATTGGCAAACGTATTCAAGAACTGAATTTGTTTATTGATTAAAGTCATCTGCAGTTCAAGCCAAGGATTATTCTCCAACATTTTCATGGTATTGAACCATTGTCCAGGAATATATTGTTCTGAATTATTTTCAGGTGTTTTCGCCTTTCCCTTGTTACTCATAAAATTCCTTATCTATTATGAAGCATTGTTTAAAAATGGAATATTTAAACTATAGGTGACAATTTAGCGGACTGCCAAAAGAGAGATAAAAGGCAAGAGTAGCAACAGCTTTCGTACTTCAATGGAAGCATATTGTTTTTAATTTACTCTTATGTCTATTTTTAAACTATGCTTAATGATAAATAACCAAGGAGGTAAATAGACATGGAAACGAAACGAACCACCGCTGCACATGCACATAAAAAGCCCTCTCTCAAAGAAAGCGCACATAATGGCCGCAGTAAAGCTCATGTTGGCGAGGCCGCAAATCATTTATTACACGAAGGGAAAAAACTGGCCAATGACGTTTATGAAGAAGGCTTAAATAAATTGGAAGACGTACAAGATGAACTTAAAGGGTATTCCGACGAGCTTTTGAAGAAAGTACAAAAAAATCCACTAACCTCTTTACTAATAGCAGGTGGGGTAGGTTTTTTGCTTTCTCTCATATTAAAAAATAAATGAATATTATTGAACACTTAGAGGGACTAGTTTCAGGGAAAATACGCATTTTTAAACTAGTCACTCGTCTTATTAAGTTAGAGGCAAAATTAGCAGGGCTAAGTATTTATCCTCTGTTAATTAATGTATGTCTGTTATTAATTACACTCACTACGTTGTGGTTATCAGCCATGTTGTTGTTTGGATATTTCTTGACCCAACTTGTTGGTAATGCCTTTTTTGGCATTTCTATGGTCTTATTATTTAACCTTGGTGTTTCTTTTCTATTAGCAAGATATTTAAGATCCAATTTAGAAAAAATGAGTTTCAAGAAAACAAGAGCTTATTTTGCCAGGCAGAATACCCATGAAAAACTCCCGAAAGCAACTGATTATCAAAATTGAAAAACTAGATAGGAATTTACATAAACAACAAATTAAAGTGCGAAAGCATTACCATTGTTTGACGAGCTTTATCCACTCTACTGATGCCCTCATTGGCCTTCTACCTGCCTTTATAATCGGTTGGGAAAGTGCCAAAGGGAGCTTTATAAAAAATATGCTTAGGTACATCATTCGTATAGAATTCCTTACAGTTTTAGCTACTCTTGGCAAGAAATTTATTAAATAGAACTCACTGGGCATTTAAAGCAAAAATCTCGAAAATTAATCACAGAAAACCATTGTCTATAATTAAGATAAGAAAATGTCTAATAAGGAGATTAAAATGCCACAAGGAGATAAGTCAAAATATACCGACAAGCAAAAACGCCAAGCCCATCATATTGAAGAAAAATACCGTAAAGAAGGTGTATCAAAAAAAGAAGCTGAAGAACGTGCCTGGCGAACTGTAAACAAACAGGATCATGGCGGTAAAAAAGGAGATTAATACGTTTAACTATCACAGATTTCTCTCCGCAAATTACTGGTAAGGACAAGAAGTGATGACAGAATATACTTCAAAGGGATTTAGGGTTTGTTATGATATAAAACCCACGGAGAGTAATCTGTACCACGCTGAAGGTGAAGTCTTCTTTTACACCAAAGATTCAAGTAATCCCTGCTTATTACAGAAATTTCATACTGAACACCCTACAAAAATTGGAGCCAAAACAGAAATTAAACGATTAATTGATGATTACATCAACTTTGAATGGAAAAAACACCTCGAGATGAAAAAAAATTGAGGCCTTCATATTAATAATAATTTAAGGGTAACGTACTCTCTACATCTATAGAACTGTGTCAAACAGATTAACTCTTACTTGTCTTTACATAGTTTTTTATATTCTTCTTCCAATTTTTTTAAATCCTCATCGGATAATTTATCCAAATCCAAAATAGAATTACGCGCATTTTTTTTCGTTTTGATTAATTCATCAATTTTTAAGTTAAGAATTTTCGTATCACGATTTTGCGTATTCTGAATTAAGAACACCATTAAAAAGGTAATAATGGTCGTCCCAGTATTAATTATAAGCTGCCATGTATCTGAAAAATGAAATAAAGGGCCTGTAACGAGCCAAATCAATACTAAACTCAATGCAATTATAAAACACCCGGATTGACCAACTGCGTGTGAAACCCGCTTTGCAAAATTATTAAAATGATTGGAATCGTCTTTAGCTTTCATCGTTATATCCTTAAGTGAACTTTAAGCCACCCTCGTTTAAATATCTTTTCAACTATAGCAAAATCTCTCTTGCCTTCCACTTTACAATCATTGCCATTGCCTAATGGTTTAAATTATTTTAGCTTAAGAATAAGCATTTTCTATTCTGGAAAATCCCTGGCGGGGTTTTAACTGAAAATTCAAACAATTGCTTTTCGCTGCAAAAAGCTGTTAACAATACTCTCACATCTTATCCACAGCTTACTCCCACTTTGTTCTCTTGATTTTTCCAAAAAACACAATATATTGTTTTTTTAAAACAAAAATACCACCAGATATGGTGTATTTAAGATTGTATTCAGCAACGATTTATTCTATATTTTTAAATATGGATCCAACTAATCTTAAGGATTGAAATTAGTTGGGTGGCCAAACAACACCGTGGAGAAAACATGTCTGAGATTCTTGAGTCGGTAAAAGATGTACCGCAAACAAGTCAACTGGAATTGACCGCTACAGCACCAGGTTTGCTGAAAACCATAAAGCGCAATGGCAAAGTTGTTAGCTATGATGATAGCAAAATCAAAGTTGCCATTACTAAAGCATTTATTGCTGTAGAAGGCGGCAATGCAGCAGCATCAAATAGGATTCATCAGCAAATTGATGAAATCACTCAACGGGTTACTCAAGCCTTTAAACGTCGTCATCCAAGCGGCGGCAGTATTCATATCGAAGACATCCAGGATCAAGTAGAACTGGCTTTAATGCGTAGCAGTCAATACAAAATTGCGCGTGCTTATGTGCTCTATCGTGAAGAACACCGTAAAGCCCGAGAAACTGCTCTAAAACAACAAGCCAGTGATAACAAGGT
This sequence comes from Legionella sp. ST3F1, assembly GCF_048553315.1. NCBI lineage: Bacteria > Pseudomonadati > Pseudomonadota > Gammaproteobacteria > Legionellales > Legionellaceae > Legionella > Legionella sp. ST3F1. Next base: position 57,505 of record NZ_JBLZIO010000007.1, read on the forward strand.
GCCGCTCATCACTATGCCTGATGGTGAATTGAAACCTTTGGATATGGCGCGTGTAGATACTATTGTTGCCGAAGCCTGCCGTGAATTGGATAATGTTAAAGCAGAGCCTGTTATTAAAGATGCCCTGCGTAACCTTTATAATCAGGCCAAACTGGAGGACGTTCATAAAGCCTTAATTATGGCCGCTCGTGCCCTGGTAGAAAAAGAGCCTAATTATAGCTACGTCAGCGCTCGTTTACTCCTGGACAGTTTACGTGCTGAAGCATTAAATAAATTAAATATACAAACAGAAGCAACCTTCGATGAAATGGCAGCCCTCTATCCTGCGTACTTCAAGGCCTACATTGCCCAAGGTATCAACCAAGGCATGCTCGAACACAAATTGACTGATTTTAATTTGGATAAGCTGGCAAAAGCATTGTTACCCCAACGCGATATGAAATTCACCTATTTAAGCCTGCAGACGCTTTATGATCGTTATTTCATTCACGAACAGGGTGTCCGCTATGAATTACCGCAGGCCTTCTTTATGCGTGTAGCGATGGGCTTAGCGATTCGTGAGCAAAACAAAGATGATAAAGCAATCGAATTTTACCTACTGTTATCCTCTTTCGACTATATGTCCTCTACTCCGACACTCTTTAACTCGGGTACAGTCAGACCCCAGTTATCAAGCTGCTATTTGACCACAGTCCCTGATCATCTGGATGGCATTTACAGTGCAATTAAGGATAATGCGCTGCTGTCTAAATTTGCTGGTGGGCTTGGCAATGATTGGACTCCTGTTCGCGCCATGGGGGCACATATCAAAGGCACGAATGGTAAATCGCAAGGTGTTGTACCTTTCTTAAAAGTTGCTGACTCAACAGCTGTTGCTGTAAATCAGGGTGGTAAGCGTAAAGGGGCTGTTTGCGCCTATCTTGAATGCTGGCACCGCGATGTAGAAGAGTTTACTGAATTACGTAAAAATACCGGTGACGACAGACGCCGTACGCATGATATGAACACGGCCCTGTGGATACCTGATTTATTCATGAAGCGTGTGCATGAAGATGGTGAATGGACTTTATTCTCCCCCGATGAAGTTCCTGAGTTGCATGATGCCTACGGAAGCGAGTTCGAAACCCTGTACACTCAATGCGAAGAAAAGGCGCAACGTGGTGAAATTAAAAATGTTAAAAGAATTTCTGCCCTTAAACTATGGCGCCGTATGCTTTCCATGTTATTTGAAACCGGTCATCCATGGTTAACTTTTAAAGATCCATGCAATCTGCGCTCACCTCAGCAGCACGTGGGAGTCATTCACAGCTCCAATCTGTGTACGGAAATTACACTCAATACGTCACAGGATGAAATTGCAGTCTGTAACCTAGGTAGTGTTAACTTGCCTGCCCATATCCATAATGGCAAACTGGATCGTGAAAAATTAAAGCGTACCATCACTACCGCTATTCGCATGCTTGATAATGTGATTGACATTAATTATTACTCTGTCCCACAAGCCCGCAACTCTAACCTGCAGCATCGTCCAATTGGCCTGGGTTTAATGGGCTTCCAGGATGCGCTTTATGCACTCAAAATTGATTATACCTCTAAAAAAGCTGTTGAATTCGCTGATGAATCAATGGAATTAATCAGTTATTACGCCATTGAAGCCTCCTGTGAATTAGCGAAAGAACGAGGTAGTTATTCAAGTTATGAGGGTTCTTTATGGAGCAAAGGGATTCTACCTATTGATTCCATTAATTTGTTACAACAAACTCGTAACAAATACCTTGAGCAAGATCGTTCACAACGTCTGGATTGGGAAGATTTACGAGTCAAGGTACGTACTCAGGGAATGCGTAACTCTAATGTGATGGCCATTGCTCCAACGGCCACTATTTCCAATATTTGTGGTGTATCACAATCGATTGAGCCGACTTATCAAAATCTCTACGTGAAGTCTAATTTGTCTGGCGAATTTACAGTGATTAACCCTTATTTGGTTGCTGATTTGAAAGCACTCGGCCTTTGGGATGAAGTCATGGTTAATGATTTGAAATATTTCAACGGCAGCGTACAACCTATCAGTCGTATTCCTGCTGAACTAAAAGCACGTTATGCAACGGCGTTTGAAATTGATCCCATGTGGCTAGTAGAGGCTGCTTCTCGTCGCCAGAAATGGATTGATCAGGCCCAATCGCTGAATATATACATGGCTCAGCCATCCGGTAAAAAGCTTGATCAATTATATAAACTTGCTTGGGTACGCGGTTTGAAAACAACCTACTATCTACGTAGCCTGGGTGCTAGTAATGCAGAAAAATCCACTGTCACTGACGGGGCACTTAATGCAGTCAAGATAGAAGCAGAACCTAAAGTATGCTCTATTCTGGATCCTGACTGCGAAGCTTGCCAATAATGAGGAGAATTTGATGTCAATAACCACTTTAGAAACGATGAAAGCACCCAATCCTATGGGTGCTACCGGCTTGGAAGCCTTAGAAATGGGGGCTGGCCGCATTCATGTTGATGACAAGCAAATTATCAACTGCCGAGCTGATTTAAACCAATTAGTTCCCTTTAAATATACTTGGGCTTGGGATAAATACTTAACTGCCTGTGCTAATCACTGGATGCCCAATGAAATCAATATGAGCACTGATGTTGCTTTATGGAAAGATCCTAATGGTTTAACTGCAGACGAACGATTGATTGTTTTACGCAATTTGGGCTTCTTCTCAACAGCCGATTCTTTGGTAGCCAATAACCTGGTCTTGGCTGTTTACCGTCACATTACTAACCCAGAATGCCGTCAATACCTGTTACGTCAAGCCTTCGAAGAGGCTCTTCACACTCACGCTTATCAATATATTATCGAAAGTTTGGGACTGGATGAAGCTGCTGTATTTAATATGTATCGCGAGATCCCTTCTGTTGCTACAAAAGCTGCTTGGGCACTGCCTTTTACCCAAAGCTTGAGTGATCCTAATTTCCATACGGGAACACCAGAGGATGATCAACGATTATTACGAGATCTGATTGCCTTCTATGTGATTTTTGAAGGTATCTTCTTCTATGTTGGTTTCACACAAATCCTGTCTATGGGCAGACGTAATAAAATGGTCGGTACATCTGAGCAATTTCAATATATTTTGCGTGATGAATCCATGCACATGAATTTCGGTATTGATGTCATTAACCAAATAAAAATTGAAAATCCTCACTTGTGGACACCTGATTTTAAAGAGGAAATCATCCAATTGATTAAAGAAGGTGTAGCGTTGGAATATCAATATGCTAGAGATACCATGCCACATGGCATTTTGGGCATGAACGCAGAAATGTTTGAAGAGTATTTACATTTCATTGCTAACCGTCGCCTTAGCCAGATTGGTTTACCAGAACAATACCCTGGTGCTGAAAACCCATTCCCCTGGATGAGTGAAATGATGGATCTCAAAAAAGAGAAAAACTTCTTTGAAACTCGCGTGATTGAATATCAAGCCGGCGGAACTCTCAGCTGGGATGATGAAGATAACTAACCGAAAATCACAATAAAAAACTCTCCTTCAGCAAGATACTGAAGGAGAGAAAGCTTTCTTATTTATTCCTTATTAATATTGAGTTCACGAAGCTTTCCTTTACTTTCAGCTTTCTTAGGTATCGTTACCCACAACATACCCTTTTTGAAAGACGCTTTCGCTTTATCAACATCAACTGACTGAGGCAAAGTAATGGTTCTATCGTAACGTCCATAACTGATTTCACGGCTCAGATAATTTTTATTTTCATCTTTCTTAGATGTACTTTTTTCACCTTGAATAGTTATTACGTTATCACTAATAGAAATTTTAATGTCTTTTTCATCCATGCCTGGCATTTCAATTTCAATTTTAAGACAATCTTTATCTTCAATGATATCCATTGCTGGAGATAGTCTTAGGTTGTGAAAATGTTCTAAATTCAAGTTGCTGGATTCGAACAAATTATACAAATCACTCATGGCTCTATTAACTTCTTGATGAAGGCCTCTAAACGGACTCAATAAAGATTCAGCTGTGCTGGAAATATCTCCTTTTCGTTTTGATAAATTACTCATTTCCGTATCTCCTATGCCGTATTTCACAGAAATTCACTCTGTAAAATAATTAACCTATATTTATAAATATTAGTAGGAATCATTTTATTTTCAAGCGAGAATAACTCCTTAATTCTTCAATAAAAAATTTCAATATTATTTATAAATCAAAATGTTATATTTTTTAAAATTCGTAAAATCATCTTTATCTTGTTTTTACTTTGTCTTAATGTCTTAATGTTATTGATTTGAAAACCGCTTGAACTATCGTTATTAACCACTGCAGCTCACAGGACAGAAAGGCTATGTCAATTGATAGTGTATTTTTAACTAAAGACTCTATTAAATTTCTTCTTTTTTTAGCTAAAAAAAATACCTTATCAATGACGAAAAAGCATTTCTGCCATGACCAATTGGAGGCAGATTTTTATTCACAGCCGGATCAGAAACTGAGACGTGGTACCATTGTTGTATTTCACGGCCTTAACCAGGAGGGGAATAACGATGCTCGCATCTTGAAATTAGTGGGGGCTTTAGTAGCGATTGGTTTTACTTGCCTAGTTCCGCGTATACCTGCTTATGTAGAACTTCGATCTACAACTGAATATGATTTTGATTCGCTTACCCGTTTTTTAGATCATTTATCCATCACGACAACCGAAATAAATGGCTATTATTCTTTTCTTGGCCCTTCAACCTCTTGCCTATTCATGAGCAAATTGGCATCCAAAGAACCACTGAAACCGAAAATTAAATCGCTTTGTCTGATTAGTCCTTATTTCTCTGCTCAAAATAGCTTTGCAGAAATCCTGGAATCACCCAAAAGCTTCTATGCTCAACTTGTGCTGTTAAAAATGCTCCTTCACAGTCAATATATGCACGAGAAAAATGAATCGACTGGTGATGATATAAACTTACTGAATCAAGCGATCACTTTTTGCTTTCAAAATAAAAAAGAAGAAGAAATAAGACTAGATGTGCTGAAATTTATTAATCAGGAATCTTCACGAAGGAGCACTTTATATTCTTTAGTTAGGCTTTTAGGAAAAAAAGGATTTATCACCGATTCAATAAGACCTTTCTTTCTTGATATTTCACAGCGAGCACAATATGAAGACCACATTACAAAAATAGATGCAAATGTGACTATTATTCACTCACTCCATGATGACATTTTTTCCCCGAAAAACAGTGTTGATTTATCGCAGCATCTTAATAAGTATCAGATAAAAAATAGCTTATTAATTACTAAATTGCTTGAGCATGCTGATTTAAAGTTTAAAAACATTCTTAAAGAAGCAAAACCAATCATTAATTCCCTGAACTATTTTTTTAGTCACACACAAGTGAACTAAAGCTAACGACAGTCAATACCGCTATGGTCTAGAGTTAAAATGAAGTCATTGATCTTATTTTAGTTTCGTTGCATTGATACATTGACGTGAAAAATAGCCCATGCTAGTTTTTAAAACAGTCAACTAAAGGGAGTTAGTTATGGATCTTGTGAGCTTGGGAGTAAATTTAGTGAGCGGGCTGGTAGGAGGGCACCTTCTTGGTGCTGCATGGAAAGATAAAAGCCTTGGTGCACTTGGTAATTCAATCGCGGGCATTATTGGAGGCGCAGCAGGCGGTTACATCCTTCAAGCCGTTGGAATGTTAAATAGTTTAGGCTTAGGGGATATGTCTATTCACGCATTATTAGGCAATGTTGGCTCAGGATTAGTTGGGGGAGCCGTTTTAACAGCCATCGTCGGTATGATAAAAAAATCAATATCTAAAGCCTGACACATTACACCATCGTAGCCATATCTCTTGACGCGCTAATACGGAGTAAGTTCACAGGGTATGTTATTTTTTTAAATCGAATAAGATCTGTCGTCATTGCGAACGACGTGAAGCGACCAAGTACAGGTTTCTAACAAAGAATCATTTCGGTTGCTTCGCCAAGGTTCGCAATGACGAAATTAGGTACTGTAAGTCCTTACAAGGATTATGAAAAAGCTGTTAAATGCAGATTAGCGCAAACATACACGCCCTCCCGCTCTCATAAACCGTCGATTAATTTTTCTATTAACGCCTGTTTTGAAGAAACATTCATTTTAATTTTCATATTGCCAAGATAGTCTTCAATAGTGCGAAAAGACAAACCTAATTTGGCTGCAATCTGCTTTGCGCTATAGCCTCTTACTAACCAGTAAGCACAATCCTTTTCCCGCGCCGTAAAATCAAGGCTATTAATCGCATAAGAATTATTACCCAATAGCGCAGTGATATGTGGAAACAAACCTAACTCTCTGATTTGTTGTAAAGAATAAATCAATGAACTTGAATGCAGATTAAAACTAAAACCGGCAGAACCAACCAATTGATTATTATGGTTAAACCAAGGGAATTTAACGGAAAAAATGAATTGTTCATTTCCTTCATGATTCACCAGGCGTTCTTCATAAACCTTAATTGTATTGGTTATGCAAACATCAGAACTATTACGCATTAATTGCAGTGCTGATTGTTTTTCAGCGACATCCAGTAAACAGCGTCCTTTTGAATCCTCTGCTGAATCAAAGCCACAAAGCAAGGCTCCATATTGATTCATTAAATGGGTTGTGCTGTTGGCATCAAGAAAATAAACACTCATCGACAGCTTTAGTAAATCAAATAAGTGAATTCTGGAAACAGGGGTTCGTGTTTCCATGTGTTTAGGCAAGGCAAGTTTAATCCCCTTTCTATAAGGAAGAACTCGCATTTCTTCCTGCAAGATACTTTTTGATTTATTCAATAACAACATAAGAATGATTTTGTTACCGTACACAATACGGGGTTAATTGGTGATAAACCCAGTTTATATTCTGGCTCTCTCTTAACCATTATGCTTGGATGGACATGATTATGGCACGAATAAACAATCTGGAAAATTCTCCTCTCGGTAAAAAAACAGTCTACTCGACCCGTTATGATAAATCACTCCTATTTAGTATAACGCGACGTGAGCGGCGCCAGGAAATCAAAATACCCTCCATACTACCCTTTCAAGGTGAAGATATTTGGAATGCTTATGAATTTTCCTGGTTAAATGGTAAAGGAAAACCTGTTATTGCCCTGGCAACATTCATTGTTCCGGCCGAGTCTCCCCGCATTTTTGAATCCAAATCCCTTAAGCTTTATCTTCATAGTTTTAATGCCTCCCGGTTTAACAGCGAAAGGGAAGTCAGTAAGATTCTGTGTAAAGACTTAAGCGAAGTAGTAGGCGTCTCTGTTCTAGTCACTCTACAACATTGGGAGTACTCACCACTAGCTACAATCCTTTTACCCGCAGGGATAAATCTTGACCATTATGATCTCAGTACTAATCGTTATACTTATGCCCCTGAGTTTTTAGAAACAGCGCCTTTTTTTGACAAGGAACTTCTTTATTCCAATCTGTTGAAATCAAACTGTCCGATCACCAGTCAACCTGATTGGGCAACTATTTTCATTCGCTATGAGGGACGCAAAATCAAGCATGAAGGATTACTTAAATACATTATTTCGTTAAGAAATCATGCTGAATTTCATGAGCATTGTGTTGAACGTATCTTTATGGATATTCTCAACCATTGTAAGCCAGAGAAATTACTTGTGTATGCACGCTATACACGGCGCGGAGGAATTGATATTAATCCTCAAAGAGCTACACCTGGCTTTGCTTTGCCCGAAAATTTACGCCAACCCAGACAATAAGAATGAAAGAAGAGGCAATCAGCCGATTGCCTCTTTAGCCTAAAGTGTTTGCCGTAAATGAGGAAATAAAATGACATCGCGTATGGAAGGGGAATTAGTAAACAGCATAACTAATCGATCGACACCTATCCCTTCGCCAGCAGTCGGTGGCATGCCATATTCCAGTGCTTCAATGTAATCGCTGTCAAAATGCATCGCTTCCAAGTCCCCAGCATCTTTCTCCGCAACCTGTTTTTGAAAACGTTCTGCTTGATCCTGTGAATCGTTTAGCTCAGAAAACCCATTCGCAATCTCACGACCACCAATAAAAAACTCAAATCGATCCGTCACCTCTGGATCCTGATCACTACGTCTTGCCAAAGGAGATACTTCGGTAGGATAACCAATAATGAACGTTGGCTGAATTAACTGGTGTTCAACAGTTTCTTCAAAGAGGATCATTTGCAGCTTGCCCAAACCATCACTGCCCTTATAAGCAAACCCCAAATTGTCGAGTAAGGCTCGGCAACCATCAATCGTTTCAATCTGAGCCGCGCTGAGTTCAGGATGATAGTGCAAAATAGCCTCTTTAACAGTCATTCGAGAAAAAGATTTTGAAAAATCAATTAGTTGCCCTTGATATTCCACTTTTCTCGTCCCTAGCACAACATCACAGAGATGATGTAATAATTGTTCAGTGAAATCCATTAAATCACGATAATCAGCATAGGCCTGGTAGAATTCCACCATCGTAAACTCAGGGTTATGGCGTGTTGAGATACCTTCATTGCGGAAATTACGGTTAATCTCATAAACACGCTCAAATCCACCCACCACCAGCCGTTTTAAATAAAGCTCAGGCGCAATGCGTAAAAACATTTGCATGTCCAGGCTATTATGATGAGTCACGAATGGACGTGCTAAAGCACCACCCGGAATAGGGTGCATCATTGGGGTTTCTACTTCCAAAAATTGATGATTGTCCATGAAATGCCTTAAGGCTTTTATCAGTTTTGAACGCAATAGAAACGTTTGGCGGCTCTCTTCATTGGCGATTAAGTCAACATAGCGTTTACGATAACGTACTTCCTGATCAGCCAGACCGTGAAATTTATCAGGTAAAGGCCGTAGAGATTTAGTCAATAACTCGATATCTTCCGCATTCACTGTTAGCTCACCGGTATTCGTCTTGAATAACTCGCCACGAACTCCGACAATATCCCCCAAATCCCAGTGCTTAAATTGCTCATAGATTTCTGGTAAATCATTTTGCCGTACATAAACCTGTAAACGTCCGGAAACATCCTGAATGTGAAAAAAACTGGCCTTACCCATAATACGGCGCAGGACAATTCGCCCAGCAACAACAACTTTTATATGTTCTTCTGCCAAAACTTCTTTCTCAATATCCGCATATTGATTCATTAAGCTGGCGGCTAAATATTGACGACGAAACTGGTTAGGGAAATTAAAACCGCTGCTGCGCAAATCAGCCAATTTTTGTTTACGAATTTGGTAAACTTCACTCTCATCTAGGTGCTGTTCTTCTATCATGCTTCCCCTACTCCTGCTTTCAAACTTGCTACAATAAATTGATCTAAATCACCATCTAAAACTGCTTGCGTATTACTTGTCTCAACGCCGGTACGCAAATCCTTAACACGAGACTGATCCAAGACATAAGAACGGATCTGCGATCCCCAACCAATATCAGATTTGGTTGCTTCCAGGGCTTGTTGCGCCGCATTTTTCTTTTGCATCTCCATCTCATAGAGCTTAGCGCGCAACTGTTTCATTGCCTGATCTTTATTCTTGTGCTGACTTCTATCAGTCTGGCACTGAACTACTATTCCACTGGGCGCATGTGTAATACGTACTGCTGAATCAGTTCTGTTAACATGCTGCCCACCTGCTCCGGAAGCACGGTAGGTATCTATTCGCAAATCCGCTGGATTGATTTCGATATCAATATCTTCATCAACCTCAGGCGAAACAAATACGGCTGAAAAGGAGGTATGCCGTCGATTACCAGAGTCGAATGGCGATTTACGTACTAAACGATGCACCCCTGTTTCGGTGCGTAACCAACCATAGGCATATTCACCAGTAAAATGAATAGTAGCACTTTTAATGCCTGCCACTTCACCCGCAGAACATTCGATTAACTCTGTAGTAAAACCATGATGCTCTCCCCAGCGCAAATACATCCGCAAAAGCATTTCAGCCCAATCTTGAGCTTCGGTCCCGCCAGAGCCAGCTTGAATATCAAGATAAGCACTCGAGTTATCCATTTTTCCGGAAAACATGCGTCTAAATTCAAGTCCAGCCACCTGTTGTTCGATAACCGCAAGTTCGGCGGCAACATCAGAAATAGCGCTCTCGTCCTCTTCTGAACGCGCTAACTCAAAAAGCTCTGTTAAATCGGCTATAGATTGGGTTAATTTTTCGAGCTGCATAACCACAGCCTCCAGCTGCGCACGCTCACGCCCTAAAGCTTGTGCCTGTTCAGGGTTGTTCCAAATTCCTGAGGATTCAAGTTCACGAACAACTTCTTCCAAACGCTCACGCTTAGTATCGAAGTCAAAGATACCCCCTAAGCGCATTAATACGCTGCTCCAAATCAGCCAAACCAAGAGTGATTTGATTTACTTCTAACATGAGTACCCTATTGTGTTTTTATTAAAGGACGATATTGTACAATCAAAGCGAATTTCAGGCCATAGAATGACCATTTTTAATACCTGGACCTGCTTGTACCGGTTTTGATGAACAATCATCAGATTCTACCGAGCTCTTTTTGTACTAGCTCACTAACCGCATCACCCGTATTCAGTGTCGTCTTTGGTTCAACAAGCAGCACATGAACTTCCTCTTCAGCAACAGGTAGATGCTCAACACCTTTAGGAATAATAAGAAACTCCCCTTCATGGATAGTAATGTCTTGGTCTCTTAATTTTATTAGCAGGTTTCCTTTTACTACTAAAAACAACTCATCTTCATTATCATGTTTATGCCAAACAAACTCACCTTTAAATTTAGCCAATTTGACCTGTGCGTCATTTAAATCGCCTACTATTTTGGGTGACCAATGGTCACTAAATAAGCCAAATTTATCATTTAAATTTACTTTTTGTATTTTCATTTTTCATCCACTTCAGTCGACTATAGAGGATTTTCTATAGTTTTACCCTTAACATCAGAGAATTGTAAAAAAATCGCAATTAATCGTACCATAAACCCCAAAGTATCTTTAAATACGGTATCGTTATAATAGTTTTAGCAAACTTGCTAGAAAGCCTATTCTAACTTATTATTGATCTATATTGAATCAAACTGTATTAATTTTATTTATTTAATAAATACAGTAGATTGGAGAAAAAACTATGTCCACCCCTGAAGATGAAGTAAGAAAAAAAATGCGCAGCATCGCTGAAGAAGCGGCAGAGGTAGCCAGAAAAAAACAACAAGCCCTTGAAGAAGAGGCTCAAAAAGCTAAAAAGCCAATTCAGGATGATGGACCTAAAAAACCTGCACCGGAAACTGCATTTAAAGCAGAAAAACCAAGTAGCGACTGGGAAAAAATAGTAGAAGATTTCAAGAAAAAATATAATAAAGAACCCGAGGGACCAACAAAAAACATTCTTACCTTTCCATCAGAACAAGAAGCCTTGGCATTTTTTGAGTCCCAAGCAAAAGCAGAGCCCCCGCGTGAATTCCTTATGCAAAAATTGGAGAACGGTAAGCCCGTTGATGATCATGTGTTTTCTTGTGGGAATGGCCAGCTTTTTAGAGGGGGCTTAAAAGACATCCAAACACAAGTGGCAAAAGCTTTAGAGGCTGAAAAAGATCCCCAGAAACGTGCAAAACTCGAATCGGGAAAAGAACTTATCGATCAGCGAATTGCTGCCATAGAAAAATCAACCGATATGCGTGCCAAAATGGGCAGCATGAAAGAGCAGGCGAAATCAGAGCAAACACCACCACAACCGACAGACACTGAAGAGCATGGGCATAAACTCTAAACCAATCACGACGCTAACCTCCTCTCCGGAGGTTAACGGTTTCTCCTTGAAATGCCATCCTTTGTCGCTTTCAGCTATGCTTAAATAAAGTAATTCATGAGCAAGAAGAAAGGATTAAAAATCATCATACAAGGATAGTGGAGAAAATCATGTTAAATATCAATGTATTAAATATTAATCCGGAAATCGTTTGTGCCTTAATTGAAAAAGCAAAAATATTTCATAGTAAAGAAGAGGTTACTTTCGGCGAAGAAATGCCCGATTCAGAATATGAATATGACTGGGCACAGGTATTGGCTGATCACCAAGACGATTTAACTTATCTCGAGGTCCGTTCAACCATCAACGATCTCGATCCTGCACAAAAAATTGATTTGCTCGCATTAATGTATCTGGGTCGAGGTGATTTCGAAGCAAATGACTGGAGCAACGCACACAAGGAAGCGAAAGCCCGCTTGGCTCCTAATTTAACAGATTATTTGTTTTCCAAACCGCTTATTGCTTCTTATTGGGAAAAATCTTTAGAATTGTTGGGTTATTCCTGTGAAGAATGAAGGGTGTGCTCTATCTCGGCAGGCCACTCGAGATCACCAAACAGTGGCCCAAATACGGCCGCCTTCCCCAAAACACGGCTCCAAAATAAATTGCCCAGATCAAAATGCCACCATTCATACTGGTAAGAGGTAAACCCTGCCTTAGTCATTGCCTGATTTAGCGAATTTCTTCTTTCTTTTATGTTTTTCTCTTCAACAGACAATTCACTCTGTAAGTTAAAATAATCTTTATGAGCTTTTTCTGTGCAGTCATCAAAGGGCGTACCCATATCCAGTTCTTTACCAGTACTCATCTCAAACAAGGTCAAATCAATAGCACCACCACTGAGATGAGGCGAACAATAGCTATCACCTACCCTGCATGGTAAAGAAACATATTTTAACGTTTCCTCATAATTCTCTTGTTCCGTAAAATAGGGGAATTTACTGCGCACCTCATCTCTCATCCAATCAAAAAGCTTGGCTTGCACTGCCCTGGGTCTATAAACATCCCAGACAAGAAAACCATATTCTGCTGGTAGAAAATTCAGAGCCTGCTTTAATCGGGCTAATACTGCATAACGCCCCCAAATTTGAGACACTGGGCTAAACCCGAGTTCAAAATACTTGGGACAAACTTGAATCCGTGGATGACTCTGACTAGTCAATTCAACCGCTGTATAGTCATGAGGAGAAAACTCATAGTCCGCACTCATTATCGTTCTCGTTTACGGCAAAAAGGAAAGGAAAGTATAAACAAATTCTCGTCAATTTGTCTCTTATGTCTGCTTATTTTATAGTTTAGAGAACAATCTTATGGCAATCCAGAAACTGAACTCAGATCGGATTTAAGCAATACTTTATTTGTTACGATAAAGCTACCTTTCAAAAGTGATTATGCTAAGATGATTTCTGCCCTCCACTATTTCTACTTCAATGATTAGCTTTGGATATTTCAATCAGAATAGTGAGAAGTGTTTATTGAGGCAGTAACATTATTTTTTCAATAAAACCTTTTAGATTAAGAGAAAGACACTATGTTTAAACCTTTTCTAACTTTGTCCTTTATAACACTTTTTGGTATCGCCACACAGGGACGAGCCAGTGATGCTGCACTGGCGAATGTAGGTATAACACCACCGCCCATACAGGAGTCGAGTGACGCCGAGGTTATTTCGGCACCAGTGCCAGTAACAGCGGTAGCCCCTGCTCCCAGTCCTCTTTCTCAACCTGGCAGCAATCAAAAGCCCCATGCCACCGTATTAACATGTTCTGACTCGCCCGTACAAACCAACATACTCAATAAAACACCTGCGGCTAATTTATTTATGATTAGTAATATAGGTAATCAACTGGTTACTTCCCTGGGTTCAGTCGAATATGGTGTAAACTATCTTGGTTCCTCACTGCTAATAATTGTGGGGCACTCCAATTGTAAAGCCATCCATACGGCAAACAGTGATTATTCAAAATTAGCCCCTGCGCTTGTGAAAGAGCTCAATAACATGCGGATTGTTAAAGGCGCTCCTGATAACGACAGTGCTAAAACCAATGTTAATAATCAAGTCGCTATAGCTTTGCAAGAATTTGCTGCAAAGGTAAAAAATGGCCAATTATTGGTAGTTGGGGCAATCTATGAATTTAATGATGATTCGCAAGCGAATGAGGAAGGTAAACTTAACATTATTAACATCAATGGTGAGACCGATCCGGTGAAATTAAGTGCTATAGCCGCTACAGTCGCTCAAGCGCAATAATTTTTTTGCGTTGAATAATTTGTTGTTTCCTCCCCGTAAACAGGGAGGAAACGATTCATCCTAGTTAAAAGTAGCTACCTCAGGTGTTTGGCCTGTAATTTGTTGAACTGGTGGTTTTGTAGTCTGTTGTGTACCCCCACTAAATACTCCCATATTGGTTGCTGTTTTTACACTGCCAGGTGACACGGGAGTCTGCATAGGCAGTTGTTCTACAACAGGTACAACGGGTTTAACCGCCGGTTTTCTATCGTCAAGGATTACCGCATCATCACCATCTACAAGCGTTAAATGCAATTCTTCATTATCTTTGCAGCGTACAGGTTTCAACGCCGTAAACTGTCCCGACAAATCATAGCAACAAGCGTAGGTTGTTTCTGGTCCTGCTTCGAGTTCTGCTTCGACCACAAGGCGGCAGGTAAACAACTCTCTTCCGGCCGCCCATTCCTGCATCTTATCATTCTCCGATAAGGCAGCCACGAAATCCGGACTATCTGTGTTAATAACTGGTGAACCGAATATTTGGGCAACAGTATGTAAAACCGGTGGTTGGCTCGCTCCATAACTAATAATAAAAAATTTGTTACGTGCAAGAATTAAAGGCGAACCATTTTGCAACGCCTCAATTTTTGATTGCAAGTCTTGCTCTGCGGAGTCTGTATTTTGACCATCAGTAAAGAGCAAAACATTAGTATGCTTTGTTGAACTGGAAAAGGAAGATAATTGGTTTGTTGTGGCAGTAAAGAGATTAGTCCCTCCACTTGCTTTTAAGCCATTAACCTGCATACGCAAAGTCGCTAGATCTCCTTTGTTATAGGAACCGACATTGTTTATTGTACTATTAAATTGTTTAATATTGATTGTGGCATCGGGGTGAAACGCATACAAAGCCTCAGCAAATTTTATTACGCTCTTTTGCAACTGTTGGAGGCGTGTACCATTTGTCCCATATTTTTCATCCATACTCCCACTAGTATCTAGAACAAACGTATAGGCGGGAGGCTTGGCCGCATAGGGAATAAAAACATGCGGCGTCACCTCTACTTCGTTTTCATTTAACCGTTTTTGCGCATAAAATACTTTTTTCTTTTCAAATTGAGCCGCATCGCATAACAATAAGGGGGCTTCCCCATCAATTAAAACGAGTTCCTCGCGATGATCCTTTAAAAATTCTTTAACATTGAACCTTAAAGTTTCCCCCTCAAGCTTCATGTACTTATAAGTCAAAGAGCCAAACAGAGGCGCATAGGCCATGGAGGGGAGTTGAATGTTCAGGTATTCTTGCTCTGGATCCAGCGCAAAACCAAGTTCTAAAATAGGTAATAAAGCCTGTAATGAGCGTTTGTTCTTTTCAGTCATTTGAACACTCGTACAGGTAGCGGCATTAATTTCCGCATTGAGTAAATCACTCAGGGTGAACCGTTTAATAGCAGGTTTTGTCTTACCTGTTTCAAGGAGTGTTTGTATCTCTCCAGCAAGATTTTCAGCCTCTTCCTGTGTGGCTGGCTTCAAAATAACCAGTTCATCCTTGCAGCTAACTTCAGCCTTGCCCTCTTCTTTCTTCCCTACCTTAATCCCCATATCTTGGAGTAACGCGATCATGTTTTTTGTGCGCAAAGCATTATTAGCAAGTTTCATATCCTTTCCCTTTTTTAGTTAATAATAAGTACACTTTTGTCGCCGATGATACACAGAAACAAGAAGGAAAAACAGACAAGTTAGAAGCTATTTTTACAGGCTAATAAAAATATTTTCAAAAATTCTATTGGTCTGCTTGTCATGGCGACATTCATTATGGATGGCTTCGAGATTTAAAGAGAGGCAGAACATTTGACCAAGGCCTAAGGTTTTCCTGGGGGGCATTTCACAAATCAGTGAAAAATAATTGGATAGATAGATTTCCACTGCGCAGAACTGGCAATAGACTGTCTGCGCAAAGAAAGTGATTGGTATTTACAGGTTAGTTTGCGGCGTTTTCTTGATTACAGTGCGGTAGGCATTCAAGTTCATTAGTAATTCAGCTTCAGCATTGGAAAGATGACAACTACCAATTATCTCTTCTTTATCCCCACCCATTTCTAATATACGCAAAGCATGCTGATAACTACCATCGTTATCACGCTTGTTTTCCAGCGCCTGTAGCTGATTATCCATACTCACAAACTGGCGATTTATTTCAGTAAGCTGTTTAGCGAAAACTAAATCAGCATTCACTAACAAACTATGGTGATTTTGATATTGCTTTACCTCATTGCTTAATGCAGCCAACTGCTGTCTTAGATCAGCAAAGTGCTTGCGATAGTGTAGCATTAAGCCCAAAAAAAGTACGCCAACTATTATTCCAGTACAGAAAATTATCATGGGTTTTCCTTATTATTATCCTTATTAGGTGTTTCCGTTTGGCTATTACCAACCGCATTGTCTTCTTTGCTCTGGGTTTGCTCGTTATCAGTAGCCTCTTTGTCAATCTTATAGCTCATTTCCGGATTGAATAGCCGTGGTACAGTCCTGTCTTTGGCAATAATTAGGCTAACACGCCGGTTCATAGCCCGTCCCTCTTCTGTACCGTTATCGGCTACTGGATACTGTTCCCCAAAACCAGTCACTGTAATACGACTCTGATCCACCCCAAACGTTGTCAAACAGCGAGCCACCGAAGCCGCCCTTGCCGAAGATAATTCCCAATTTGAAGGATATTGCGGTGTATTAATGGGGACATTATCGGTATACCCTTCCAAAGCAATTGGATAAGGGAGTTTGCGGATAACGTCAGCTAATTGCATCAGTTTCACTACGGCAATCGGTCGTAAGTCCGCACTACCACTGTCAAACAAAGCCCCTGCTTTAATATCCAGCTCAATCCAGCCATCTTGTGGATTCATATGGTAATCAGAATCTTGTAAATCAGACAAGGCTTTGATTAATTCATTAAATTGATCTTTTTCCTGAATAGGGTTCTCTAATGCACTTTTAGCTTCTTTTCGCGAGGCAATTTCAGCCACGGATTGATGTTTCCCCTTTTTGGTAAACGCCGAATGCATGCCCTCAGCTAACGATTTATATTTGGACACATTTACTGAGGAAATAGCGTACATAACGACAAAAAAAGCAAAGAGCAAAGTAATGAAATCAGCATAGGATACCATCCAACGGTGAGTGTCTTCATGAGCTACAGCTTTACTTTTTCTTCCGCGCATGCTGATGATGTTGTCCATAATTGTTTAACTTCAAGTTTAGCATATTTGGACTCTCACCGCTTGCCATCGAAACCAGACCCTCAACAATCATTTCATCATGATGTATTTGATTTGCAATACAACTTTTGATTTTATTAGCGATAGGTAAAAACATTAAATTAGCCAAACCAACCCCATAAATAGTTGCTACGAAAGCCACCGCAATACCAGCCCCTAATTCACTGGGTTCGGCTAAATTACGCATCACCTGAATTAAACCAAGTACAGCTCCCAAAATACCAATTGTCGGGCTATAGCCTCCCATACTTTCAAACACATGGGCCGCACGCAAGTCTTGCTCTTCACAGCGGATCATTTCCGCTTCCAGTACTTGCCTTATTGTTTGTTTGTCTACGCCAATCACTAAAAGCTCGAGACCTTGACGCATTAAGGGGTTTTTCTCCCTTTCCATGTGTTCTTCCAACGAGAGTAAACCAAATTGCCTTGCGCGCCGAGACAAATCGATTAACTGCTCACGACTCCTATCAAAAGGTTGTTGTGGTGGCCGAAAAATCCACGGCAGAATTCTGAATGCATGAATAAATGTTCGGAAAGGTGTCTGGATCATCACAGCCCCCAGAGTGCCGCCAAGGACGATCAGTAAAGCAGGCAAATTCATCAGGGAGTGGATATCGCCCCCTTCAATCATCTGGCCTATGATAATCGCCAAAAACGCTGTAACTAAACCAAGTAAGGTCAACCCGTCCATAATTTGTTTGTCACTCCGATAAGCGAGACCGAATGCGAAGCGTTGCCTGGCTATGAATTTGCGAGACACGGGATTCACTTACCCCCAACACTTCGCCAATTTCTTTTAAATTCAAATCTTGTTCATAATACAAGGACAATACTAAACGCTCATTCTTCGGTAATCCTTCAATAACCTGCGCCAAATGGCTAATCAAATCATCATGTAAGGCATTAATGTGGGGTTCTGTTGAAGCATTCCCTGTCTCAGCTTTTAGGCTATCATCTGTTACACCAATATCATCGAACCCATACAGTTGGCTTCCCGCTGAATCTTTGAGCATCTCATGATATTCATCAAGGCCTAGTTTGAGCTCGGCAGCTATTTCATGATCTTTAGCATCTCGTCCTAAACGATTTTCTACGTTTTTAACTGCCTCGGAAATCATTCGCGCATTACGATAAACTGAGCGTGGCACCCAATCATTACGGCGAACTTCATCCAACATATGTCCCCGGATGCGGATTCCCGCATAAGTCTCGAAAGAGGCGCCTTTGGTTGAATCATAATGCCTGACTGCCTCTAGCAGCCCTAACATACCCGCCTGAATGAGATCATCAAGCTGCACAGAATGCGGTAACCGACCCAGTAAATGGTGTGCTATACGCTTGACCATTAATGCATGTGTTTTAACTAATGTTTCCTGGGTTTGTTGGTTCACCTTGCCGTATGCTGCCAAAGCATCCACGACGTTCTCCTTAGTGTTTCTATCTGAAATCACCCTTTTCAGTGTTCCCCAGCCACTAGACGCTCAAGAAAAAAGCTGGTATTCCCTCCCAGCGATTGCTTCAGTGGCCAATCCTCAACCGTCTCAGCTAATTGTAGCAGTGCTTTTGCCGCATGCGAGTCAGGATAAGCAACAAGCACTGGTTTTTGTTTTTTTACTGCTTCATGGACTCGCTCATCGAAAGGGATAGCCCCCAAATAATCCAGGCGCACATCTAAAAACTGTTCTGCAACACGGTAGAGTTTATTAAATAATTCCCGGCCTTCACGGGTAGAGCGCACCATATTGGCCAGTACATGAAAATGACTCCAGTTATAACGCTTGGACATGACTTTGATGAGCGCATAAGCATCAGTGAGTGACGTAGGTTCATCACAAACTACTACAATAATTTCTTGCGATGAGCGGGCAAAACTTAAGACCGTGTCGGAAATTCCTGCTGCAGTATCAATTATCATATAATCGACATCATCAGTGAGTTCATTAAATGAATCAATGATGCCAGCATGCTCCGCGGGACTTAACTGTGTCATGTACTCTGTACCTGATGCGGCAGGGATAACACGGATTCCGCTCGCATCTTGCAGCATAATGTCACTGAGATGGCAAAGTCCCTGCACCACATGTGATAAATTATATTTGGTGTGCAGGCCCAGCATGATATCAATATTTGCCAAACCTAAATCAGCATCCAATAGAAGGACATTTTTATTTTTCTTGGCTAAAGCGACTGCGAGATTGACAGATACATTACTTTTGCCAACACCTCCCTTCCCTGCTGACACAGCAATGACTTTAACCGGTTTAGAACGGGATAAATTACGAAGTCCTGCTGCCTGATCCAATACCTTTTTAGCCTTCGACATAAATCCCCCTTGCAACATCAGTCTTAAATTCGTTGCTATTGCTCAGATTTACTTTGCGTTCCTGTTCCATAAATTGCTCAAGCAATTGATGACGAGTAGCCACCTTAATGTCTTCAGGTACTCGCTGCCCATTCGTTAAATAACTTATTTCAATGCCTGTTTCTGCGATTGCACTTAATACCCCACCTAAAACGAATGATTCGTCCAGCTTGGTAATTATGCATTGCTCGATTCGATCGCGCTGATAGCAACTAATCGCTTCATTTAAAACCTGGTAGTGGCTCGTAGCTGGTAAAACCAAGACTGTCGATATTGAATGCAAACGTGAACTCAATAGATTCATCTGAGCCGCCACACGCTCATCGGCTGGATTCATTCCTGCGGTATCAATGAGAATTAATTTTTTATCATTCAGTTGTCTGATAACCCGACTTAAAGAAACATCATCTTGAGCAACGCATACCTGGACACCCAAAATTTTTCCATAAACCATTAATTGCTCATGGGCAGCAATCCGGTAAGTATCCATGGTTACCAACCCCAAGTTTTCAGCACCAAAACGCAAAACAAAACGAGCGGCAATTTTTGCCAGTGTGGTTGTTTTTCCAACACCAGTAGGTCCAACAAAGGCGTAAATTCCACCCTCCTCTATCCGTCGTGAATCACGAATCGGCAAGGCATCTGAAAAATAGCCAAGCAATTGTTGCCAGGCACGCTGTTGATTCAGACTTGGATTAACTTTGCTGACTAGAAGGGAAGCTGTATGTTGACTAACCCCTAACTGCAATAATTTTTGCATGAGTACAGTATGCAAAGGCTGTTCCCCATGCCCGGTATAACCTCGTAATTGTGCTTCTAACATGCCCCGCAAAGTTTGAATTTCCTGCCGCATATCATCGAGAGGCGATGAAATATCTTTTCCTCCTGCTTGACCAGTTGGCTCCAGACTTGCCACCGCAGCGGTTGCCGTGATGACTGATTCATCAAAATCAACGGCAGCAACTATTTCAACCCCACCTTCAACACGACTACTGGATAAGATCACTGCATCAGGACCAAAGGTCGTTTTTATTTGTTGCATTGCACTACGTGTATCCTTGGCAACAAAACGCTTTAATTTCATAAGGCCTCCACCTTATTAGCCTACAGTACCAATAATCCGTATCTGTTTGTTATCAGGTATTTCCTGATACGATAAAACATGTAGATTATTGGAAATATTACGCACAAAACGTGCCAAAACAGTTCGTATTCCAGGTTGTACTACCAGTACAGCCAACTCTTGTTTCGCCTGCTGCTGAGCGGCAAGTTGCATCAAGGATTGTTGTATTTTATCTGCCATTCCCGGTTCGAAACTGACTCCATGACTACTGTTCTGAATAGTATTTTGCAATAACTGTTCCAACTCGGGTTTTAGAGTGATAATTGGCAATTCTTCATTTAAACCGCTAATTTTTTGCGTTATCAGACGCGATAAGGCAACCCTGACCTGACTGATAAGGTAATCCGGATCTTTGGATTTTGGCGCAGCTTCTGCCAATGTTTCGACAATCGTGCGAATGTCTGATAAAGGAATATGTTCAATCAATAACCCTTGTAAAACTTTAGAGACCGCACCAAGCGATAAAGTATCAGGTACTAATTCTTTTACCAATTTTGGTGACGTAGTTGCTAATTTATCCAATAATTGCTGAGTTTCTTCATAACCCAGTAACTGTTGGCTATTTTGCTCAAGAATTTGACTTAAGTGTGTTGCAACCACAGTGGATGCATCTACAACCGTATAGCCATAGGTAAGCGCCACCTCTTTTTGATTCTCGTTAATCCATACTGCCTCTAAACCAAAGGCTGGATCACGGGTCGGTTGACCATCTAACTCACCAAATACCTGTCCGGGATTAATAGCCAACCATTTTTCACTAAAAATGGCCGCTTCGCCCATAATGACGCCTGCCAAACTAATACGGTAATGATTGGGCTTAAGATCAAGGTTATCGCGTATATGAACGGTTGGAATAAGGAAACCAAGCTCTTGGGATATTTTTTTCCGTACCCCTTTAATTCGCGCTAACAATAAACCACTTTGTGAGCTGTCAACCAAGGGAATAAGACGATACCCTACTTCCAAGCCAATCACATCAACAGGGTTTACATCGTCCCAAGACAATTCCGATGCAAGCGGTTCATTGATTACATTGGCATTACTTTCAACAGCCTTCTCATTATTGGTTTTTTGTTTGTTTTGTTTAATCAGCAAGAAAGCAATCCCACCCAAGCCGGCTGCTAACAGTAAAAAAGCAATATGAGGCATACCGGGAATTAAACCAATAAGGCCTATAATTGCAGCAGCAATGATGAGGGAACGGGGATTGCCAAAAACTTGCATCATCACTGCATTGCCCATATTTTGAGCAGTTGATACACGGGTGACCATAATAGCTGCTGCGGTAGATAGAACCAGAGAGGGAACTTGCGCTACCAAACCATCACCGATAGTCAGTAAAATATAATTATGCAAAGCATCCATGAACCCCATATCATGCTGTAAAACGCCAATTATCAAACCACCAATAATATTAATCAGTAAAATTAAAATTCCTGCAATAGCATCCCCGCGTACAAACTTACTGGCACCATCCATGGAACCATAAAAATCAGCTTCCTGCGCTACATCCATACGACGATTAATGGCTTGCTCCTGAGTAATTAAACCCGCATTAAGATCAGCATCAATCGCCATTTGTTTACCGGGCAATGAATCAAGGGTAAAACGCGCACTTACTTCTGAAACACGTCCAGCACCTTTCGTTACAACCACAAAATTAATGACTACGAGGATAATAAATACCACCAAACCCACCGCATAATTCCCACCAATAACCACTTCACCGAACGATTTGATAACCTGCCCCGCGGCATCTGTGCCCGTATGACCATTGAGTAAAACAATACGCGTCGATGCCACATTTAAGGCCAGCCGCAATAAAGTTGTAATAAGAATTACTGTAGGGAAAACAGCAAAATCGAGCGGCCTTTCACTGTAAATCACCGCTAGTAATACCACTAAAGACAAAGCAATATTAAAAGTAAATAAAATGTCGAGACAAAATGCCGGCAGAGGCAACATCATCATGCTCAACATAATGATGAGCATCAACGGCGTACCCAACCCTTGCTGCATCCATTGACGTATAGTTTGTAAAATAGCATTCATCAAAGACTCTCCTCAGCATTCCGTTTTAGCTCATCAGGAATGAGCAAATCTTGTAAGATAGCCGGCTCTCTTTCATAGCTCCGTTTATCATTAAGTTGAAAAATATAAGCCAGGACTTGTGCTACAGCGACATAAAGGCCCCGGGGAATTTCTGCGTTTAAATCAGTAGAAAAATAAATAGCACGTGCCAAAGGTGGTAGTGTTAATAAAGGTACGTCATTGGCAAGAGCGACTCGGCTAATTTGCAAGGCAATCAAATCCTTCCCTTTTGCTATGACTACCGGAGCCCGATTGCCATTTTGTTTATAACTTAATGCGACTGCATAATGTGAGGGGTTAGTAAGCACTACATCTGCCTTCGGTACATCACTCATCATTCGCCGTTTTGCCATTTCTTGCTGCGTACGCCGAATATGACTCTTCACCTCCGGCTTACCTTCCGTTTCCTTGTATTCATCCTTAAGTTCCTGTTTAGTCATTTTTAATTGCTTGTTGTGTTCATGTAATTGAAAAGGAACATCCACAAGGGCAATAAAAATAAGACTGGCACTAATCATCAGAAAGGAAATGGCTACAATCATTAAACCATTGCTAACTGCCCCAGCCAAAGGAAAACCAGCCAGAGCAAGTAAGGCAGGAACCTGCCATCGCAACACCAAAATAGCGACAACAGAGAGCAATAAAAATTTCGCTAATGACTTAACCATTTCCATCAAACCTTTCAGTGACACCATTCGCTTTAACCCTTTTAACAGGCTTAAACGTGATAATTGAGGTTGTAGAGATTCAAGGCTAAAAACCCAACCACCCATTAAAAGCGGCGCACTCAGAGAAAATAAGAGAATGAATAACAGAATGGGTAAAGCAGCCCTAAATCCAGCTGTCACCAGGAAATAAAGCCTTTCCAAAGTTAGATTTGGCGTTGTTAAAATGGAGCTGTTAAAGTCAAAAGATTGACGCATCATCATCATGAATTGGTCAGATAAGTAATGGCCAAAAATAAAAAAACCTCCTCCGGAAAATAATAAAATCAGGGTTGCATTAAAATCTTTTGAACGTGCGACCTGGCCTTTTTCCCGTGCTTCCTTTAAGCGTTTAAGCGAGGGCTGTTCGGTTTTTTCCTGTGCTTGTTGTTCGTCTTCAGCCATCAGTGCAATAATCCTATAATAAGTTGCATTCCCTGCTCCAAACTATCGGCAATTTGTGCCGAAACACCTGGCAAACTGATACGGATAATTACTATTCCCATTAGCAACGTAATGGGAAACCCCATAGAAAAAATATTTAATTGCGGTGCTACCCGAGTCATTACACCAAAAGCCAGATTGACAATCAGCAGTGACAAGATAGCAGGTAAGGAAACTAATACAGCCTCTTTAAACATCCATCCAGAAAAAGTCAGCACCGAGCCTATTGCGGACAAACCAACTCCTATCGTACCTACAGGCATTTGCCGAAAGCTGCTTAATAACGCATCTAACACGGCAAGATGGCCATTCAGTGATAAAAACGTCAAACTCATCATCATTAAATAAAGCTGGCTGACTAAAGGGACACTTGCTTTACTTGCCGGATCTACCATGGTGGCAAAACCTAAGCCCGCCTGCATGGCAATCACTTGCCCACCAAGAACAAAGACTTGAAAAACCAATTGCAAAACAAATCCCATTAACAAACCGAGTAACAGTTCATGCACAATAACGGCTACATAGGCACTGTTAAAATGTAAAAAACTAAGGCTTGTTGAAATGGCTGGGGCACATAAAAAAGCCAAAGTCATGGCAAAAACAAGTCGGATTCTCATCGGTACAAGCACGGAAGAAATCAACGGCATGGTCATAAACAAACCACTAATACGTAGTAAAGGCCAAATCGCCTGGCTAAACTGACTAATCACCGTTTGATAGTTTAGATTCATGATTAGCCTATCAAATAGGGAATGTTAGTGATCAAATTATCGGTATAGTTCATGATGGTTTTTAATAACCACGGTCCGGCAAAAACCAATACCAAAAAAGTAATAAATAGCTTAGGAATAAAGCTTAAACTCATCTCGTTAATTTGAGTCGCCGCCTGGAACATGGCAACCAATAAACCAACAATAAGTCCTGGAACAATCAAGACCGTCAGCATAATAATCATTACATATACACTTTCACTAAAGAGCGATACGACTGTTTCAGGCGTCATTAGCCCCTCCTACGTTATGGCAAAACTGGATGCCAGTGAGCCCAACACGAGTGTCCAACCATCTACCATGACAAACAACATAATTTTGAATGGTAAAGAAATAATCAATGGCGATAACATCATCATCCCCATTGCCATCAACACAGAAGCCACAACCAAATCAATGATTAGAAACGGCAAAAATAAAAGAAACCCAATTTGAAAAGCTGTTTTTAATTCGCTGGTAACAAAGGCAGGAATCAAAACCGTCATAGGTACATCGGTCGGTGAAACATAAGATTGGTTACTGAATTTTTGAAAAAGCGACAAATCATTTTTACGCGTTTGATTCAGCATAAAAAGGCGCAAGGGTTCCTGAGCCTTTGCCATTGCTTGTGGAAACTCTATTTTATCGGCAAGGTAAGGTTTTAAGGCCTGCTCATTAATTTGATTAAAAACGGGCGACATGACAAAAAAGGTCATGAAAAGAGCAATGCCGATCAAGATTTGGTTTGTTGGAGTTTGGGCCATACCAATAGCCTGTCGTAGAATGGACAAAACAATAATAATGCGTGTGAATGCGGTCATTGCCATTAATAAACCTGGCAAGACGCTTAACAACGTCATAAAAATTAGTATTTGTAAGTTAACGCTGTACGTTTGGCCACCGCCCGGTGCTTGAGAAACCGTGACAGCTGGCAAAGAGGTAGTCGCCGCCTGAGCCAGCCAAGGCCCTAAAAACAGTGCCAGAAAACAAGTTAGGAGAAGCGTTTTTTTCATCTTAAGACTTACCCAGCGCTGTTTTGAGAAAAGCAGTGAATGATGCTTTGGATTCGGCTTCAAAACCTGCAGGGAGTTCTTCCCCAAAATCATGCAACGTATTAATACTTCCTGAGGCTACGCCCAACAGTAAAATGCGATTTCCTACCTTCACCAACATAATTTTTTCCCTTGTCCCCAAGTTCAGATAAGCAATGATTTTAAATCCACTTGTATTTGCTAATCCTGTCCCATTTAAACGCCGCAATAGCCAGGATAGAAACACAATCACCAGGACTACCAGTAATAATCCACCCATTACACGCATTAATTCACCACTACTAATTGCTGCAGGGTTAGAAGATAAGGTAGCAGCCTCAGCAGTTAAAGGTAATAAATTAGCGAGGAATAGAAAAAATGAAATTCTCATCGTAAACGCTTGATTCGTTCTGTTTTACTAACAATATCAGTCAGA
Organism: Legionella sp. ST3F1; assembly: GCF_048553315.1. NCBI lineage: Bacteria > Pseudomonadati > Pseudomonadota > Gammaproteobacteria > Legionellales > Legionellaceae > Legionella > Legionella sp. ST3F1. The sequence continues at coordinate 83,770 of NZ_JBLZIO010000007.1, forward strand.
CGCACACCAAATTTGTCATTGACTACCACTACCTCTCCATGAGCAACCAACGTACCATTCACTAAAACATCCAAGGGCTCGCCAGCCAGACGGTCTAAAGCAACAATTCCCCCTTGATTAAGTTGTAACAAATTACGTATTGTCATTTTGGTACGTCCAATTTCAACAGTCACTACAACAGGAATATCCAAAACCAACTCCATTTTTTCCGCATCACCATCCTGTGGTGCGACATTTGGTTGTTGGGTATTTGCAGCTACTTCTGTATCCGTTTGATTGCTCATTCAACTCCCCTAATAATTGATTTTATTTATAATTTTTACTGCTCTTTTATCATTGGCACTGCCCTGTGTAGCGGTAAAACTAGGTGTACTTTCAATGTCTAAAGTAACTATCTCTTTCATTTCCAAGGGAATGAACTCTCCTGCCTGCCAATTCATGACTTGGCCGAGGCTAGTATGGGTTTCTGCCATCGATGCACTTACTGTTAACTCAACTTCCATCAACTCTTCTCGTAAAGACATCATCCAGTTTGGATCAATTTCATCATCCGGACGGGCTGCACCAAGTTCTAACTGTTGTTTGATTGGTTCAACCATGGAATAAGGAATAACAAAAGAAAAAGAACCTGACTCTTTACCAAAATCCAGATTGAAACGACTAACTAATAACAACTCATTGGGTTCACCAATATGAACCAATTGCGGGTTAGTCTCATCCCCGACCTTTAATGCATCCAATTTAATAATCGGAGCCCAGGCCTGCTGAATATTACGAACCAATTTGCTAATAATGATTTCCATGACTCGCAGCTCTGTAGCAGTAAAGTCTGTGCGATCTGTTTGCGCAAGAAATTGTGAACTACCACCAAAATAATAATTCACCAGATCATAGACAAAGGTGCTATCAAACAAGATTAGCGCTTTACCACGCAAAGGTTTGAAACGACGTATGGTCATTAAGGTAGGGTTGGGTAAACTACCCATAAATTCTCGATGTTTAACAATAGCTAACGGCTCTTGTTTAATGTCAAAATCCTTCGCCATCAATTGATAAATATCATTTGTAAAAAATCGGGCCGCTCGGTCATGAATTTTATCAAGAACCGGCAATTCACCACGAACAATTCGTTCTTGATTAGCAAAATTAAGAACTTGCACATGCTCAGTCGGCCGACTCAGGCTCTCATTAGGTTCGTCCTCTGCGTCTTTGATGGCTGCTGGCTCTGCATTAGCGCCGGCAGCTGCCGCGGAATTTTCCTCACTATCTACTGAATTTAACAGTGCATCAATTTCTTCCTGCGATAAAACGTCTTTTTCAGCCATAGCCATCCTGTCTTGAAAGTAACTCTATAAGTCATTAAAACTTATCGCTTTAACTCCTTAAGCAAAGTACGTGCCAGTTAATAAATTTGTTTATTATCAATAAGATATAAAATTATCTTTCGCTTATTTGGCAGCTAAAAAAAACATAGTCAACTATTTGGCATAATCTCTCCTGGGTAGTGACTCAATATCTGGCGGGGCAAATTTCTTTTATTCCTATTCATTTTTTTAGCGCTAATCCAATAATTACACTTCTTAAGAAAATGTGCCAAACTTAGCTTTCAATTGCTTTTAGTGATCAGACATGCTCAGCAAAAACAAACGGCTTTCTAATTTCGGTCACGCTGTACAAACAACATCGGATTGTTTTCGCCCTGATAATGAACAGCAAATTCAATCTCTATTGACTGCCAAGGATAACCTTCTCGCACGCGGTAATGGTTCGAGCTATGGTGATTGTTGTCTTAACAACGACGGAGGCATTGTTGATACAAGGCGGTTGAATCACTTCCTCTCTTTTGATGAATTATCAGGTGAGTTGATCTGCCAGGGTGGGGTCACTTTTGCGGAGCTTTTTTTAGTGCATCCACACTATATTCCTCCTGTCATACCAGGTACTTTGCGTGCTACGGTAGCAGGCGGTATTGCCAATGATGTCCATGGTAAAAACAACCACCATGCGGGTAGTTTTGGCCAGCATTTGAACTGGTTGGATTTGCAGTTAGGGAAACAATCTTTACGCTGCAGCCCTGCTGTAAATAGCGATTTATTTTATGCCACCATAGCCGGCCTTGGCTTAACGGGCATTATCACACGTGTTGCCCTGCAAATGCTTAAGAAACCCCCTTTTGTAGCAGTAGAAACTGAAAAATACAGTGAGTTCGAAACCTTACTCCAACGCATGCAACAAAGCGGCTGCCAATACGATTATCAAGTAGCCTGGCTTGATTTACTTAATGAACCACGCGCAGTGTTATCGCTTGCTAACCATACAGAATTGGAAGCCCCAGAGTCACTATCACGTTTTAGTATACCTAAATTACCCTTTCGCCTGGTCAGCCGCTGGGTAATGAAACATTTTAATCGCTATTATTTCAACAGCAAGAAAACAAACCGGCAAATTCTATCCCTGCGCCAATTTAATAACCCACTCGATTCCATTCAACATTGGAACCGTCTCTATGGCAGCCAGGGGCTATTACAGTTTCAAGCAGTATTTGACAGCAACACAGCCCACAGCACCTTCAATCAATTACTCGCAATCATTAATAGCAGTCAGGCAACACCAACCTTGGCCGTGCTGAAATACTTGACACAGGCTGGTAGTGGTTTATTGTCTTTTGTGCAACCAGGGTTTACGTTGGCAATTGATTTTATTAACAATCAAGCAGCACAAGAAGTCATTCGCAATCTGAATGACTTTATAACCAGTATCCAGGGCAAAATTTATTTGGCAAAAGATATGTACTTGACCCAACAACAATTTCAACAACAATACCCCAATTATGAACAATTTAAGAAATTATTAAGCCATTACAAAAGTGGTATGCACTCTGATCTTAGCCATCGTTTGGGAATCACATCATGACCATAAAAACCTGGGTCATCTTAGGCGCGACCTCCATTATCGCTGAAGAATTTGCACACCTTGCTGCTCAAGCCGGTTATACGCTATTACTGGTTGCTCGAAATCAAGCACAGCTGGAGGTTATTAGTGCTGATATACGCTTGCGCTATCACATTCAGTGTGATTTTCTCATCACCGATTTTGCAAGTGATTTAACACATTTAACAGAAATTTTAAGTCAACATCCAAATGAGTTAGCGCTATTTATCGCCTATAGCCATATTGTAGAAAACAATGCCTTGGATACTCGTACTATAGACGATTTAATTAAAATTAATGTCTTAAGCACGGTTCAATTAATTAATCGTTATTTGCATAAACAACAGGCTACTCATCAGTTGATTTTCTTAAGTTCAGTAGCCGCCTGCCGAGGTCGGGCCAAGAATAGTCTTTATGGTGCCAGCAAAGCTGCTATTGAAATTTATCTGGAAGGTTTACAACAAGCTGCAGAAAACAACACAAAAATTACTATCGCCAGACTAGGCTTCATTGATACAGTGCAAACTTATGGTATGGCAGGCATTTTTTATGCTTCATCGCCCAAAGCTTGCGCTCAAGCCTGTTGGCAAGCTGCAAAAAATGGAAAACACCTGTTTTATCACCCTTTTTTTTGGCGTTATATCATGTCCATCATTCGCTGCCTGCCCTCTTTTCTTTATAAGAAAATGTCCTTTTAGCTTTCTCACTTAAATAGCCGTATCGTCGGCAACACATTATGAATAAGCCCGAAAAACTGGAGGATATAAATAATCAGTACAATTAAAACCAAAAGGTTAAGTAAGCTTTTAATTGCACCCGGCATGGGTATAAACACATTAACTGCCCATAAAATCACGCCAAACACAATAATGACGGCAAAGAGATTAAGTAAGTCACTCATGAATTTTCCCTATCAATGGCTTCACTCCTTATTTTAGTCTAAAAATAAGCACTTAATAGCAAAATGTTTCTTTCGATGGTGCTCTTGTGGCCCGCTTCACTGCGATGGAGCTACGAGAGTTCCCTGGTTAGTGGTGATGAAGTAAATTATATAAGAGGCCGAGAAACAGGCCGGCGTGTGGCTGGAGAGGGGCATCCATTACTAAGAGTTCCATCAGTTCGCCATCAAGAAGGTGTGAATCTAGTCGCTTTTGATGCCTCTGTGCTGTCTAATTCAAGAGAGTATTGCAAATTATACGATAGTCTAAATGTCAGCTCTCGAGAAATTAGAATATTCGGGGAAATGACGAATTGTTAGAACCACCTTGTCTTATCGTTTAAATCCTAGACGGTTCTCTTTCATCATTTTTTACTTGTTTTTTCGCGTAACAGATCTCTAATTTCAATCAATATCGCTTCTTCCTTACCAATTTTTTCTTCAGTTTCTTCCTGCTTTTTCTGCAGTATGTTAATGAATTTAATGGCAACAAAGATAGCAAAGGCAATAATTGTAAAATCAATGATGGTCTGTAAAAAGGCACCCCATTTAATTACTGCTGCGCCAATTTTAAAGGTTTTATCAGTAATATTAATGCCACCCATTAAGAGACCAATAACGGGCATGATAATCCCATCGACCAGTGAAGAAACAATTTTACCGAAAGCAGCGCCAATTACGACGGCAACGGCAAGATCCATCACATTACCGCGCATAGCAAATTGTTTAAATTCACTAAGAAAACTCATAATTAACTCCTTTAATTACAAATTACCGCTTTCTTAAAGTGCAACGCGAATCCAAAATGGCAGCATTCGCTTAAAGACAAAACCAAGATTGCATGAAAACATACAATCTTGATCTGCTTTACAATTTACTCGCAGCGACTAAACATTCCTGTGCTACATTCACCGGCATGATTCGTGATTCATCGCGACTATCATCTTCAAGATGGAAAACGCTATGTAATTCACGTACACCCTCATCAAGCATGGCGGTATCAATGAGGACTGAGAGTTTAATTTCTGAAGTCGCAATCAGTTGTATATTGATACCCTTCGAAGCAAGGGTTTTAAACATGATTGATGCGACCTCTGGATGACTCTTAAGACCCGAGCCAACAAGCGACAACTTAGCTAAATTGTTGACACCAACCACATCCCCGGCGCCTAATTCCTTAGCTACTTTATGCAGTTGTTTCAGGGTCGCCTGGTATTCATCACGGTGAACAGTAAACGTAAAATTGGTTTTATTATTAGCCGATAAATGCTGTACAATCATATCGACATTAACACCGATTGCACTAATTTCGGATAAAATACCAGAAGCAATACCTGGCGCATCAGGTACCCCGGATAAAGTAACCTTGGCTTCATTACGGCTAAAAGCAATGCCTGTAACCAGAGGCGCTTCCATACTGCTTTTTTGCTGATAGGTAATTAAGGTTCCAGGTCCTTCCTGTGATGAAGATAGAACACGCAAAGGAATATTATATTTACCGGCAAATTCAACGGCACGAATTTGCAACACTTTTGCCCCTAAGCTGGATAGCTCCAACATTTCCTCAAAGGTAATCTGCTCTAAACGCTTAGCATCAGGTACAATCCTGGGATCAGTTGTATAAACACCATCCACATCAGTATAAATCTGGCATTCATCTGCTTTTAAAGCAGCAGCAATAGCCACTGCCGTTGTATCCGAACCACCACGGCCTAAAGTCGTCACATTGCCATCTTTATCAATACCCTGAAAACCAGCAATAACCACAACGGTACCTTGCTCAAGATCTTTGAGGATCGGCTGGGTATCAATTGCCTGAATACGTGCTTTTTTAAATTGGCTACAGGTATGAATTCTTGCCTGTCCGCCCGTATAAGAACGTGCATTAATGCCGCGATTAATTAAAGCCATCGCCATTAAAGCCATAGACACTTGCTCTCCAGTAGCAACAAGTGCGGCGTACTCTCTTTCGTTTGGGTATTCACTGATACTATGCGCTAAATTAATGAGTCTGTCCGTTTCCCCACTCATTGCTGATACAATGACTACCACACTGTGGCCTGCTTGCTTTGCTTTTGCCACTAAATCCGCTGCATGGTTAATATGCTCTAGCGTAGCAAGCGACGTTCCCCCGAATTTTTGCACTAATAATGCCATTTCAGCGCCCCGTCTTTTTTATGTTAACCCACGTGCTCAACAATCATGGTCTTAATCTGGGCAATTTTTTCTTCCAGATCATCCGGAACACGCCCTCCACCCTGGGCCATATCGTCACGGCCCCCGCCCTTGCCGCATAAATGTTTTACCAGCATAGCGGCGGTTGGCACTCGGCCCAAAATATTCTTGCTCACTCCAGCAACAACGTTTATCTTCTCCTGTTCAATAGCAAACAACACAATCACAGCCTGATCCAAACTGGATTTCAGTTGATCTAAAGTTGTCCTCAACGCTTGACTGTCCATGCCATCCAATTGCTTCACTAATAAGTTAACGTCATTTACGGCCTGAAATTGAGAAAGCAGATCAGTACCTGATTTTGCCGCCAACTTGGCCTGCAAGCGTGTTAATTCTTTTTCCTGCTGTTTTGCATCATGCAAAAATTGTGACAATTTATCAGAGACATTGGCCGGGGTTGTTTTAAGTTTTTGCGCAACGCCATCCAAAATACCCAATTGCTCGTTAATCCAAGCCTGAGCGTAAGCACCCGTTACCATTTCTATGCGTCTTACACCACTTGCCACACCGTATTCAGCGGTGATTTTGAACAAACCAATATCACCTGTTCTTGCCGCATGGGTGCCGCCGCATAACTCTTTGGAGAAATCCCCTAAAGAAAGTACCCGTACAGCATCACTGTATTTTTCACCAAATAACGCCACAGCCCCACTGCGCTTTGCCTCATCAAGCGACATGATCTGAGTCTCTACTTCATCGTTGGCACGTATCCTATCATTCACCAAAATTTCCAATTGGCGTAACTGTTCGGAGGTTAGTGCTTCAAAATGCGAGAAATCAAAACGTGCCCGTTCAGCATCAACTAATGAACCTTTCTGTTGAACATGAGGACCAACAATCGCTTTTAAGGCTGCATGTAATAAATGAGTTGCCGTATGATTTAAGCGGATTGCATTCCGTCTCGCAGAGTCGACCTTGGCATTAATGGTTTGCCCAATAGACAGCTCCCCCTGCAACAATTGGCCGTAATGGACAATTGCTTGCCCCACTCGCTGGGTATCTTCTACCTGGAAAACAAGGTTCTCGCCCTGAAGTTGACCACGATCACCAACCTGACCACCGCTTTCGGCATAAAAAGGCGTGTTTTCAAGAACCACGGCTGCTTTACCGCCCGCCGTTAATTTATCTACTTTAACGCTATTGCAAAGTATAGCGGTGACTGTAGATTGCATACTGTCTTTTTCGTAGCCATGAAAGACTGATGCTTCATCCAATTGGCTTGAAACTGAGTAATCCGTAGTAAACTGACTTGCTGATTGCGACAACTCGCGTTGTTGTTGCATGGCCTGATTAAAACTAGCCATATCAATGGAAAGCCCTGATTCGCGGGCAATATCCGCTGTTAAATCCACGGGGAAACCATAAGTGTCGTACAGTCTAAAAGCCATTTCACCCGGAATTGCTTTTCCTTCCAGCGTTTGAATTTTCTCCTGCAGCAAGCGTAAACCTTGCTCAAGTGTACGAGCAAATTGGTTTTCTTCCTGCGCTAAAATACGTTCTATCTGTTTTTGGTTATTTACTAACTCAGGATAAGCCTCGCCCATGACGGTAATGAGAGCCGGAACCAATTTAGAGAAAAAAGGTGTAGGTAAACCCAGCTTATTGCCGTGACGAATTGCACGGCGAATAATACGGCGTAAAACATAACCTCGACCTTCATTCCCGGGCATTACACCATCAGCAATCAAGAATGAACAGGCACGAATATGATCGGCAATCACTTTTAATGAAGGATGCTCCGGATTAATCGTAGGTGGGGCCAGCTTGCAGATCGCATGAATTAAATACTGGAAACTATCGATATCATAATTACTATGTACACCCTGGACCACTGCCGCGATACGTTCAAGTCCCATACCAGTATCCACAGAAGGCTTAGGCAAAGGATGAAGATGGCCTTCTTTATCGCGATTAAACTGCATGAAAACCAAATTCCAGATTTCGATGTAACGATCACCCTCTGCTTCAGGCGTTCCCGGAGGTCCGCCGGCAATTTCAGGGCCATGATCATAAAAAATTTCTGTACAAGGGCCGCAGGGACCAGTATCACCCATAGACCAAAAATTATCTTTTTCACCACAACGAGAAAAACGCTCAGCAGAAACCCCGATTTCCTTCAACCAGATATCGGCTGCTTCATCATCATCTTCATAGACAGTAACCCATAATCGTTCACTCGGTAACTTCAATACCTTGGTCAGAAACTCCCAGGCAAATTGAATCGCTTCACGCTTGAAGTAATCGCCAAAACTAAAATTACCCAGCATTTCAAAGAAAGTATGATGTCGTGCCGTATAACCAACATTTTCCAGATCATTATGCTTACCACCAGCACGTACGCATCGTTGAGAACTGGCCGCGCGGCTGTAAGAACGTTTTTCCAATCCCAGGAAGGTGTCTTTAAACTGCACCATCCCCGCATTTGTAAATAACAAAGTTGGATCGTTTCCAGGCACAAGTGGACTCGACTCAACAATCTGATGGCCTCGTGCAGCAAAATAATCTAAAAATGCTTGTCTGATTTCTGAACTTTTCATGCTCTTAGAATCTACTGGTTATTATTACAATATAATATCTGGAGCTGGCTTGGACAAACCAAACCCCTCTCCTCACCTATTCACTTACCTTTCCCAGGAGCTGTTGACACTTCGCTAGCTTGAGTGTTTGTGCCTTGATTTTCGAGCATTGCAGCAGAACATACAGGATAGTATGTGAGCAACGGAGCACAGAAAATCAAGGCATAAGCGCCAAGATAGTAGAAATATTAATAGTTCCTAAATTTCTTTCACAACTCGAGCGATAACATCGGTGGGAAATCCACGGTACAATAAAAAACGCTGCCGTTTTTGTAACTCGGCAAAAGAAACCTGATCCTGTTTTTTATATTTCTTATGCCATACAGCTAAGGCGTGATCCAGCCAATGATCTGCTTCCCGTGCCAAAATTTCATCAATCAATTCGGACTCAATGTGCTTAGCTTGCAACTCCTGATGAATTTTAAGAGGACCACAGCCTTGACGGATACGAACATGACATACAGCCTCAACAAAACGACGATCACTCTGAAAACCAAGACGTTGACATTCGGCAATTGCTTCATTACTTTCCTGCCGATTATAACCTTTTTGTGCCAATTTATCTGCCAATTCGCATGCACCATGCTCGCGCCTGGCAAGCAGGCGCATTGCACAGTCCAGGGCTTTAGTCATCTATAGACCCACTAACTTCTTCAAATTCTTCTACAGGCAGCTTTTTAGTCAACAATTCTGCTCTGATTTGTTGCTCCAAGGTCGCAGCAATTTGTGGATTCTCTTTCAAGTACAAGCGAACATTGTCTTTACCCTGACCAATTTTTTCGCCTTTATAACTGTACCAAGCCCCTGATTTTTCAATGAGCCCTAACTGGGCGCCAAGATTGATGATTTCACTCTCGCGAGAAATTCCTTCATTATAGAGAATATCAAAATCAGTTGTTTTGAAAGGCGGTGCCACTTTATTTTTAACGACTTTCACTCGCGTTTCGCTACCTAAAACTTCTTCACCTTTCTTAATTGAACCTACGCGTCGGATATCTAAACGCACAGAAGCATAGAATTTCAATGCATTTCCACCTGTGGTCGTTTCAGGATTACCGAACATAACACCAATTTTCATACGAATCTGGTTAATAAAGATCACCAAGGTATTGGAGCGTTTAATATTTGCAGTCAATTTACGCAAGGCCTGCGACATCAATCTAGCCTGCAAACCAACATGGGTATCACCCATTTCCCCTTCAATTTCGGCTTTAGGAGTCAATGCGGCGACAGAGTCGACAATAATAACATCCACTGCAGCAGAACGAACCAGCATATCCGTGATTTCTAAAGCCTGCTCACCGGTATCTGGTTGTGAAACCAGTAGCTCATCAACATTAACACCCAGTTTGGCCGCATAGCTTGGATCCAGCGCATGTTCAGCATCAACGAAAGCAGCAGTACCCCCTTTTTTCTGGCACTCGGCAATAACTTGCAGAGTCAATGTCGTTTTACCTGAGGATTCGGGACCATAAATTTCAACAACTCGCCCTTTGGGTAAACCACCTATACCTAAAGCAATATCCAACCCTAATGAACCCGTTGAAATGGCTTCAATATCACGCACAGCATTATTATCGCCCATACGCATTACTGAACCCTTTCCAAATTGACGTTCAATCTGAGCAAGAGCGGCACTTAATGCTTTTTGTTTATTGTCTTCCATAGGTCACCCACCGTAGTAGTATGCAAAGCGCAAATTATCACACAGATATGGGTCCGCAGCAAACTTAGAATTAGCCTAAATTTAAGCGTGAGTGATACCCTCTCTTAAGGGTCTAAGGCAGATCTTATCATGAGGGGTGAGAAGTTATTTTGTTGTTTGATTTAACAAAGAAATTGCACCTTGTAATGCGCGTTGACAGGCAAGATGGCGTATTTGTTGCCGAGATGCATTTTGAAAATAGTAACGTCTACTTTGTACCGGAAAATTTGTCATAGCCCAGGCAAAACACACCGTTCCTACCGGTTTTTCCGGACTACCCCCGTCAGGGCCAGCAACGCCAGTTACTGATAAGGTGATATCGGCACGACTACGTGATAAAGCCCCCCAGGCCATCGCTTCAGCAACAGGCAGACTCACAGCGCCATTGAACTGGATTAAGGATTCTTTAACACCTAACATATCCTGTTTGGCCTGATTGCTATAAGTAACAAACCCTCGATCAAACCAAACCGAGCTTCCCGGCAACTCCGTAAGTAAACCGGCAAGTAAACCACCGGTACAGGATTCAGCCGTGGCAATTCGTAAACTCCTTTCCCGTAATATATCGGTCAAATTAATCAGTAGATGCTCTAAGCTATCCATTTGGGATCTCGATTTTCTTTAAAAAAAAACCCCACAAGTCACAGCGGGGTTTTAAATTCTATATAGAAGCTATTATTGATTTTGCTGTTCAGCAGGCTTGTTAGCATCGCTAGGTGTAGTTGTATCCGTTGTACCGGCTGGCTGAGTTTGCTCTACAGTAGTTGCAGCATTGTCTTCTGCTTTTTTCTCTGCTTTATCACCGCAAGCAGACAGTAAAACTGCTAAACATGCAGTAACTGCCAGAAGGGCTAAACGTTTCATAATCATTCTCCGTTGTTGATCGTTAGGAATATTTCCCTATCTAGTCTAACAAAAATTTACCTTAAGTGAAGAACTTACATCTCATTAATGTAAAATTTACCTTTATAAGGATAAAACACCATTTTACAAGCTAATTTTATGCCATTATTCAGGCGTGCTAAATACCCAATTACCGTAGGTTCGGTGAAATTCTGTAGCTTCTTGTTCTAAATATAGACATCATCCTTGTTGCCCAGTAAAGTTGACTTTCATGACTAAGAGTTATGCTATGATTCTTCTTTTTACAGCACCCGGTTTCATCTGTTTCACTCGGCTACGATACTGATACGGTCCATAAAGCAAGCAGGTAGCCATTTCAATAAAGGACGTCATAATTCATGAAAAAATATCGGAGTATCCTTGCCTGCATTATTGGGAATGCCCTGGAATGGTATGAATTTAGTTTGTTTGCTTATTTGTCGCCTGTTATTGCAAGCTTGTTCTTCCCTGATAATAATCCTGCCACGAGTTTACTGGCCACGATGCTGGTCTTTGCTGCAGGATTTATTGTGCGTCCCCTGGGCTCTATTGTTTTAGGGCATTTAGGCGATCGCTATGGGCGTGCTAAAACCCTTAAGTTTACTATTTTACTCATGTCCATTGCTTCCATCTTGACCGGTTTTCTCCCAACTTATAAACAAGCAGGATTATTGGCTCCCCTCTTATTAATTATTTGCCGTTTACTACAAGGATTTTGTATCGGTGGAGAATTTGCCGGCTCAATGATTTATCTTTCGGAGTCAGCACAAGGTAAACATCGTGCCTTGGTTAGCAGTATGACTAATAATGGTTCCAATATTGGCGTATTGGCCGCTATTCTAGCCTGTACTACTCTCACTGCCTTTATTGGTAACGACGCCCTAGCAAGTTATGGCTGGCGTGTTCTGTTTATTTCTGGCGGAGTAATGGGAATTTTAGGATTGTGGTTAAGACGGGACCTGTCGGAATCAGAGACTTTTCTACAGTTACAGCAAAACATTCGTGAAAAATATTTGCCTGTTAAATATGTACTTACTAAACAATATCGCTCTATGTTTCACATTATTTTATTATTATTTATTAGTGCCTGCGGCAGTTATACTCTCATGGGCTATCTCTCTACCTATTTACATGAGTTTTTGCAAGTCCCGCTTAATCAAGCTTATCAAATGCAGACCTTGTTTATTGTTCTTTCTTTATTATTTGTGCCGGTGTTCGCTCATATTTCTGACAAAGTTGGTCGAAAGAATATTTTAGTTTTTTCAACACTTGGCTATTTAATTTGCGCTATTCCAAGTTTTTGGGTTTTACAAACGATTTCCGCTTGGTGGGTGTTGCTACCTTTAGTTATTTTTTATAGCGCCGAACAGGCTGTCACACCGGTAGTAATGGCAGAAATGTTTTCGGGTAAAGGACGTTATACGGGAATTTCCATGGCCTACAATATCTCCATGGCTTTAGTAGGCGGCTTTTCCCCGGCCATTAATACCTGGCTTATTAATCGCTTTAATACAATGATGATTGCCTATTACGTGGTCTTTTGCGCACTGGTTTCCTTAGTTGTTATCGTAAAATACTTACCAAAACACTATGGCATTGAAAAGAATTTAGCTGCAATCTAGAGAAATCCTCTTCTCGCCCTGAAATCAACATTTGGAACCAGCCTGTCAGAGCGTATTACCAAGCTCTTTCTCAGGCCTAACCCGTTCACCAAGACACAAGGCCATGAATAAGAGAAAGAAATAGCCTGATCCTGAATAAAACAATAAAGAATCGGAGAGATTACCGAGCAAAAAAGGTATCAGCATGGCAAAAGCAATAGCTCTTGTTGTATTAAGCTGCCAACTGGCTCGAATTAAACTAACAAACAGGAACAATAAAGCAGCAAAACCCACGATCCCAAATTCCGCAGCAACCAACCAATATTGATTATGAGGCTCTAACAATTTAGGCCCCCAGGCTGGTACTGGTTTCTCAGTTCTAAAATAATAAGTAAAGCTCCCGGTACCATTACCAAATACTGGATGTTGATTAAATAGCTTGTGCGCAAAATCATGAAACTGTAACCGATAACCCACTGCGGAGTTTTTATCATTGTTTTGGTAGCGATTTAATTCTTTGGCAATCGAATTAACATGCTCGTTGATTAAAGGGTATTTAAAGTAAGCTAATGTAAATGCCGAGCTGATCAACAGAATACCTGCTATAGCCTGACGCCAAGAGCAGAGTTGTAAAACTAAAATACCCATCATCAATAGATAAACGACGTAGCCTGTACGACCAATATTGATAAAAAGCTCTTGATAGCTGTAGATCCCTGCCAGTAAAACGTAGGCAATACGCCCCCTTAAACCTTGATGACGGTAGGCTAGCAGCAGCGAGAGATACGTCGCAAAAGCAACCATAAAACCAGTAATAATATGGTTGCGAAACACATTATCAGGATCAATAGCAAGCGATTGCAAAAAACCATGAAACTTCAAGATAGAAAGCGCACAGGTAATAAAAATAGCGCATAGGAATGCATGCAAACCAGTTTTTCTCGTTTTAGCATCACGAAAGCCAACCACTAACAATGGCAAGTAAAGCAATTTGCTGTATTTTTCTACGACAAAAAATCTTTCTGAAAAATTGGCCGGGCTCCAGAAGCAAGCCAGTAGAGCGATTCCGAATAAAATTAAGGCAGCCTTGCACCAGGGTTTTGCAAAAAGACCAGCCAACTCTGAGCGATAAGAAGGCGATAGTAGAATGGCCACTACCGACAAAGCCATACCAATACTCTTTCCACTGGAACTCATCGGTAAAAGAAAGAGTGTTGTGACCAGCAAGAAGGGAACAGCACGATGCAAAGAAAATTTTTGTGAAAAACTGAGTGTTGTTTCCATACGATTAATTATCTCTTATTGTCTTGGGTAATTTTTCGAACTGAGCATCACGGTAAAGCTGTTTAATACCACGATAGAAAGTCCCCTGCGCATTAAAAACAGCAAATAAAAATCCGGCTTTGCCATCTAAAAAACCCCGTTGTAAAAAATAACAACGGAAAAACATCCATCCTGTTCCTAATAACGTTTTGCCAAAACTCGGCGATTTCTTTGCTTCGATCTTTATTTTGGCGCTATAAGACGAATAACGATTGATTTTGTAGAGGGCATGACTAACATCCTGAAAAGAGTTGTGCATAATTCCCTGCTTTATTCGACTGATTCTTGCTGTTGCAGGAAGCAGTACTTTTTCATGCACAATATCCTCACTATAACGAGCGCCAACTCGCTTAAAAAGACGCACATGTCGTTTAGGACTGGAGGAAAAACGCAAGGGTTTCCCATAGAAGCTCATACAGATGGGTATGCGATAAGCATCTGCTGCATCGCTGTTAATGGCGTCAATGATTGTTTCTTTAAGTCCTGCGTCCACCCATTCATCGGCATCAAGATTTAATACCCAATCACCCGTGGCATAAGCAAGTGCCCGCTGTTTTTGTACGCCATAACCTTGCCAATCGGTGCAATACACTTTTTTAGTATATTCTTCGGCAATGGCAACTGTATTATCGCTACTACCCGAATCAAGAACGACAATTTCATCAGCCCATTGCACGGATTCCAAACAACGTCTAATGTTTGCTTCTTCATTTTTAGCGATGATAATGACACTGAGCATGTATGATTAACTAGCCAGAACTCGATAATGGCAATATTTTAACTGGATAACGGCATAAATGTAAGTAATTTGCAACAGGAAACAGGCTTAATGGCCAATGCGTATTAGAAATCTCAAGTAAAAATAACGCCCTATTACTATTAAATGTCACCATTGTTCAGGCCGTCTCGCATTCTCTTAATGGAGAATAGTTTGCCCATTTAAATAGAGATTATTTTACAAATCCTTAGGTGGCTTTTGCAAAAATCTCTTGATTCTTTTTCTTTTAAAATAAGAATTTAAAAAAGGAAAGGGACTAATATAGGGAAAAAATCCTGTCACTAAAACCATCAACCAGTACAAATTTGCCTCGTTTCCCTTTCATTACAGGAATATACAATATTACGTTGATTCAGATCACCCATCATGATAAGGACTTTTATATATCTGTTGGAAAAATAAGTGTAGTTCTATCGTCACTTGCTCATCAAACAATTGATGCTTTATAAAATAACCCCGTCTATTTGCAAATTGGCCAGCCTTATTTTTTTCTGCTTTCACCAGCAAGTCCAAACCAAATTGACCTTGCAAAAACCGATGACCTCTTCAAAGTCAGGTATTTTCAATCAATTGGATAATATTATCGCCCAATTAGTAAGGATCTGAAAAATGGTAACCACTTGTTAACTTTCGGTAATACGACTATAAAATCTCATTCTCCAAAAATTACAATCCTTAAGTTCGCTGCGCCCACTAAAAACAAAGGCACTGCATGCTGAAAGCATGAGTGCCTTGAATAGTGAGAACAGGCAGGATCAACAGACACCTTCACGGTGATCATGGCTATCAAAATGAAGCTTGCCATCTTTTACCTGCAAGGTGACATGACCACCATTCGCCAACTTACCAAACAGTAATTCGTCAGCAAGTGGTTTCTTCACATTTTCCTGGATTAAACGCGCCATTGGTCGCGCCCCCATAGTTTTATCGTAGCCATGTTCAATCAGCCAATCTCGAGCTGATTTATCAACCTTAAAGGTTACGCCTTTATTGCTTAATTGCTCATCAAGCTCCATGATAAATTTATCGACAACTAAACCAATCGTCATCTGATCAAGCGGCGCAAAATTAATGATAGCGTCTAATCGGTTTCTAAATTCAGGACTAAATTGCCGTTTAATAACCTCTAATCCATCATTGCTGTTATCCTGCAAAGAAAAACCAATGGCATTTCTACTGATTTCATAGGCCCCGGCGTTAGAAGTCATCACGAGTATCACATGACGAAAATCGGCTTGCCGCCCATTCGTATCTGTCAAAGTGCCATGGTCCATAATCTGCAGCAACAAGTTAAAGACATCGGGATGTGCTTTTTCAATTTCATCAAGCAATAACACTGCATGAGGGTTCTTAGTCACAGCTTCCGTCAATAACCCGCCTTGATCATAACCGACATAGCCTGGAGGAGCGCCAATCAGGCGTGAAACCGTGTGTTTTTCCATGTATTCAGACATGTCGAAACGCAACAGCTCAATACCCAAAACATTGGCTAACTGCTTAGTGACTTCTGTTTTACCGACGCCTGTTGGTCCGGCAAAGAGGAAGCAACCGACTGGTTTTTGCGGTTCACGCAGACCGGAGCGAGCCAGTTTAATTGCAGAAGCAAGTGCGGTTATTGCATTATCTTGGCCATAAACTAACAGTTTTAAATCCCGTTCCAAATTACGTAACGTATCTTTGTCTCGAGCAGAAACTTTCTTAACCGGTATGCGAGCAATTTTGGCTACTACACTTTCAATTTCTGTCACAGAGATTATTTTTTTGCGTTTTGTCGCCGTTAACAGATTTTGATATGCACCTGCCTCATCAACCACATCGATCGCTTTATCAGGCAAGAAACGATCATTAATGTACTTCGCTGATAATTCAGCAGCAGCCTTCAGTGCGGGAATAGAAAACTTAACGCCGTGATGATCTTCAAGGCGTCCTTTTAATCCCTTCAGAATTTCAAAGGTTTCATCAATACTTGGTTCTGTAATATCAATCTTCTGAAAACGTCTGGCAAGCGCTCTGTCTTTTTCAAAAATCCCACGATATTCCTGATAGGTCGTTGAACCAATACATTTCAATTCGCCATTAGCCAGTAAAGGTTTAATAAGGTTAGAAGCATCCATTACCCCTCCAGATGCCGCACCTGCACCAATAATGGTATGGATTTCATCAATAAATAATACGGCCCCATCCTGCTGACTTAATTGTTTTAAAACAGCTTTTAAACGTTTTTCAAAATCACCACGATATTTGGTACCAGCCAATAAGGCTCCTAAATCCAGTGAGTACACAACACAGTTACTAATTGCCTCTGGGACTTCACCATCAACGATACGCCGCGCCAGCCCTTCCGCTATAGCTGTTTTACCCACGCCTGCTTCACCCACCAGTAAGGGATTGTTTTTACGGCGACGGCATAAAACCTGGATAGTGCGTTGAATTTCTTCGTGGCGCCCAATAAGGGGGTCGATTTTACCCATTCTGGCGCGCTTATTGAGATTCATGCAATAACTTTCAAGCGGGGACTCACTACCTTCTCCGCCTAATCCTTCATCATCCATCGGGGAATTCATACTGTCATTCATATCATTGTTATGATATTTAGAAACACCATGGGAGATATAATTAATGACGTCTAAACGCGTTATATTTTCACGGCGCAAAAAATAAACAGCCTGGCTTTCCTGCTCACTAAATATGGCTGCAAGGACATTAGCTCCAGTCACTTCGGTTTTACCTGCAGACTGAACATGAAACACTGCCCGTTGTAGCACCCGCTGAAAACCGAGTGTAGGTTGAGTTTCTCGATCTAGCTCATCCTCTGGAATCCTAGGGGTGGTTTCGTCAATGAACTCAAGCAAATCACGTCGTAACGAATCAATGTTGGCATCACAAGCCTGTAACACATTACCAGCTGCTGGATTATCAAGCAATGAGAGCAACAAATGCTCTACCGTCATGAACTCGTGACGTTTCTCTTTGGCTTCCTTAAAGGCTAGATTTAAGGTGAATTCAAGTTCTTTGTTTAACATTTTATTGCTCCTCTCTCCAGCCACTACCAGTTTTCGGGTTCCATGGTACATAACAAGGGATGCTGGTTGCTTCTAGCATGGTCGTTTACTAGAGCGACCTTGGTTTCTGCTATATCCCTGGTAAAAACACCACAAACTCCCTTTCCTAAAATATGAACCTGTAACATCACCTGTGTCGCCAATTCCTCATTTAAGTGAAAGAACCGCTTCAATACATCTACAACGAACTCCATCGGCGTGTAATCATCGTTAAGCAGTATAACCCTATACTTCTTCGGCTGTCTGACCGCCGGTAAGGCTTCTGACTCCGCCTTTTTGCGCTCAATTATTTCCTCTAAAGACCATCCGCTCATGACATACACCCTTTATTAATTTTATAGACTTACAATGCACTTTTGGCCAGTAAAAAGATGATTTAATTATTGAAAAAATTAAACCTTGCGACAATCAACAACATCTTGATTAGATAGCATTCATACTGGTTATTATGAATAGTATAAAAAATACTCTCACTGTTAATCTTTAAAATGGCAGTTGAGCTCTTAATGCTGCCAATATACCCTAAATTTATTTGTATCCAAAAGTCCTTTTTTGGACGTAAAACGCCCCTTTTCAGGGGCGTCGTTTTATTCGTTATAAATTTGATTTATAACTATCCAATTTAGAATATTACTTTATTTACATATGGTTAATCATCGCTTCAGCAAATCCGGAGCAACTTACACAGGTAGCGCCTTGCATTAAGCGCTCAAAATCATAAGTAACCGTTTTTGCTTCAATTGCCCCTTCCATTCCTTTGATAATTAGATCAGCCGCTTCAACCCAACCTAAATGGCGAAGCATCATTTCAGCCGATAAAATCAATGAACCGGGGTTTACTTTATCTTGCCCTGCATATTTAGGCGCTGTTCCGTGAGTTGCTTCAAAGACAGCCACCTCATCACCAATATTAGCTCCAGGCGCAATTCCAATACCACCAACCTGTGCTGCAAGCGCATCAGAAATATAATCACCGTTTAAGTTCAGGGTAGCAATAACGCTATAATCTTCTGGTCTTAACAAAATTTGTTGCAAAAAAGCATCCGCAATGACGTCTTTAATTATGATGGGTTTACCTGTTTTAGGATTGGTTAATTCCATCCAGGGCCCACCCTGATATTCTTTTGCTCCGAAACTCTCGCGGGCAACTTGATAACCCCAATCCTTGAATGCCCCCTCGGTAAATTTCATGATATTACCTTTGTGAACCAAGGTGACAGAATCACGCTGATTATCAATCGCATATTGAATAGCAGCTTTGACCAAACGCGCCGTACCTTCCTGAGAAACTGGCTTAATTCCTATACCGCAATTCTCGGGAAAACGAATTTTCTTCACGCCCATTTCTTTTTGCAGAAAATGAATAACTTTTTTCGCTTCAGCTGAGTTGGCTTGCCATTCTATACCCGCATAAATATCTTCTGCATTCTCGCGGAAAATAACCATGTTGGTTTTCCAAGGCTCTCTGACTGGGCTTGGTGTACCATTAAAATAACGGACTGGACGTAAACAAGTATAGAGATCAAGTTCCTGGCGAATGGCAACATTCAATGAGCGAATTCCACCACCGACTGGCGTAGTCAAAGGACCTTTAATAGAAACAACGAATTTTCTTATGGCATCCAGCGTTTCTTTGGGTAGCCATTGATCTCCACCATAGACTTTTGTTGCCTTCTCACCGGCATAAACTTCCATCCAGGCAATTTTCTTTTTATCACCATACGCTTTTGCCACTGCAGCATCAACGACCCGTATCATCGCTGGAGTCACGTCCACGCCAATACCATCTCCCTCAATAAACGGAATAATAGGAAATTGAGGCACTTTCAAGGATAAATCAGCAGCAACAGTAATAGCTTGTCCCTGAGCTGGAACATGGATTTTTTCGTAGGTCATTGATAACTCCGTCTGGGTTAAAGACATTAATCATAGCACGCTCAAACTCTTTGTCCCAAATGCATTTAATCTCCTCTTTAAACTAAAAACAGGTATGGCTTCACAATTGAATATAAGGACACTTAGTGGCCGATATACACTACCCTTTCTGAATTAAGTCTGCCTTGAAGAGGCCCTGAATGGGCCTAAGGGTGTTTACTAGTGATTACCTCAACTCAATGCTCAGGCAAGCGTTGGGAGATAGCAAGAATGTTGAAAAGGATTTGAAATTTGGTAATCCATCTCATTGCACTGGGTATAACCACTTATGATCAACAGCAATTGGCTCGGTCGCTAAGCTGAAGACCCAGCGACCGATAACTCAATGAGTTAGACATTGGCTATGTATTTTAGGCCAATATAAGGACCTGACGCTGAAAAATCACTTTCAATACCTCTGAATACAGCCCCAATGTTATTTTGCGCATTGAAATAATTAAACCACATATAACCTGCATCCAAAATTAAATCGCCTTGGGCCATAGTATAAGTGTAATCAGCCCCTACTTTGGCTTCCAGTTCTGGAACCATGGCAGTCTTTGAACCTTCGGTTAAACATATGCCACAGTTGAATTTGCTAGTTCCAACTAATATCGCTGTTGCAGCCTTCGCGTAAACTCCCAGACCATTTCCAAAAACGTAGTTCAGATCCAGGCCAGTACGGGGGCCAAATCCATTAAATGTAGCGGACGATTGCGAAATAAATACGCTGCTGTTATAAACGTGTGCACGAGTTTGAATTCGCGCATATTGTACGCCGCCATGAAACCGTATTTTCTTATTTGCACTGAAATCAACAAATTGGCCTAACTCACCATTAACAGCATCCCACTTACTGTTAATAGACAAATAATTACCGCTTGCGAATGAAGCCCCTGGTGTGAAATTATTATCGTTGTCGAAGTGGTACCAGTTTACATTGATGTCATTGCCTGTATTGAAATGGTAGGATCCTTCTAGTTTGAAGCCCCAATCCCAATCCGGGTCGAAATCAGTAAAAGTTGTATTAGAACCAGTAGTGTTTGAGCCATAGTAACCAAAATCAGCATCATAGACTGGTTGCAAATAAAGGGCGCTGATACCAATATCCCATGCAGTTCTCTCACAAGGAACAGTAACATTACCTGGGATACAAACAGGTCCCATAGTACCAGCAAATACTGCACTACTTCCTAAAGCAAGTATACTTAGAGCTGTTTTTTTCAAACTAAACATCCTTTGTCTCCACTTAAAATTATTGGGTATTCATTCATTGATAAGTCTGTTTGGGAGTTACCAAGGCATGCTCTCTATCAGCCAGTAAGCGAAGCATGCAATGCTTCGAGTATCCTTTTTGAATATATATAAGTCAAGATTTTATCATTAAAAAAATTTAATGATTACCAACATGCAGGCATAAAACCTACAAAGTGTATTATGGTATGATTCAGCATTATAGGCTACGTAAGAATTACTTTTCTATTGCAAGCAACATGAGTGAAATTTTACTATTCAATAAACCTTTTGGGGTTCTAAGCCAATTCACCGGCGACATACATGAACAAACGCTGGCTCACTATATTAATAAACCGAATTTTTATGCAGCAGGGCGTTTGGATAAAAATAGCGAAGGACTTTTGCTTCTTACTCATCAGGGTAAATTGCAACATCGGCTCAGTCATCCTGACGCCAACAAAGAGAAATATTATTGGGTTCAGGTAGAGGGGATACCACAAGAACAAGACCTCTTCCCCATTAGGCAAGGCTTAGTAATCAGAGAAACACGGTTTTTGCCAGCTAAAGTAACATTAATTGATGAGCCTCCACTATGGCCAAGGAATCCACCTGTGCGTTTTCGTAAAACCATACCAACCAGTTGGTTAGAGATCGTGTTGCGGGAAGGTAAAAATCATCAAATCCGTCGAATGACAGCAGCGATTGGTTTTCCAACATTAAGATTAGTCCGACATCGCATTGCTGATTGGTCATTAGGCAATTTGCAACCAGGTGAGTACCGTTTATTACCTATCACTTCCAAAACTGGTAAATTATTACAAGGGCCTATTCGGTAAGAAACGTTTTTAACTCCAAAAAAGAAAAAACCTCTTGAGAATAAATAGTTACTCCCTCTTGAATCAAACTCAACAAGCATTCGACGTAGTTTTTATCAAATAAAATGCCTGCTGTTGAATTTAAATAACTAATTGCTTCTTTAATTGTACGAGCAGCTCGATAAGGTCTATTTATGACCATGGCGTCCCAAACGTCGGCTATCGCAACTATTTGGCTAACTCATTAATCTCTTCTTTCTTTAATCCCTTAGGATAGCCAGAGCCATCCAACCGCTCATGATGTTGGGATACAATCACCTCAATGTCCCAAGGACAGACAATCTTATTTACAATCTCACTGCCTTTATTCACATGCTGCTTTAAAACTTCATATTCATAAGTTTCTAGTTGGCGCGGAGTTACTAAATAGTCCATAGGCACATAAATTTTTCCTACATCATGGATAAGAGCCCCTAAATACAAGGTAGCCAAAAGATTAATTTCTGAAAGATCCGCTTTTTTGGCAATATGCAAGGCAATCGAGGCGGTTCGCTTCTGATGCCCTGCTGTATAAAGATCACGTGTCTCAACTACCTCTGCAAGTGCTCTAATCGCATTAAAGAATGAATTTGCTAAAGTTTCTTTATCAAGCTCAATTTGCTCTTCCAATCTTAAAAAGGTAGTTATCTCCTCAAAGTAAATCATATAGATCGTTTTTTGTGCAATAATTTTAGTGACGGGTACAACTCTAACGATAAACGTTTTCTTGTTTAAATTAATGGCTTCTTTTATTTCTTTATGAGACTTAACTGCCGCTTTAAAGTAATCTGGAACCTGATTAATCTTTGGAAAAACATGCCAAAATTTCAACCCGGTTGAATCCATATTTACCAATCTGTAATAAGAAGGATTGGCATAAAGGATTGAGGCTTGTACATCACAAAGAAGTACCGGATTTTCTAATAACGAAAGAACATGCGACATTGCATCAAAGAGAGCGAAGTCTTTTTTATGAGCAGGCATACCTTGATCCCTGAAAGTTATTTTTCTTTAATAAAAACGCCATTAAAGAATTTTATTAATTAATTTCTAGTATAGAATTAATTGAAAGAATACAGGGTAGATCTAATTCAGGTACAGTCCGTTTGGCAAGACCATCCACCTCCCAAAGCTTTAATAAGTAATACACTGGCTACCTGGCGGCGAGTACGAATATCCACCGAATTCAGTTCTGCTTGTAAGGCGGTGTTTTCATTGACAACGACATCCAGATAATTAGTGAGTCCACCTTTATATCGATCGATTGCTTGGACCAAGGCACGTTTTGCTGCAGCCGTGGCGGCGGTTTGACTTCGGTTTTCTTGATCAAGACGGCGTATGGCAACTAAATTATCTTCTACCTCCTGGAAAGCAGTAAGCACAGTTTGCCGGTAAGAAGCGACTGTTTCGTGATAACTCGCTTTTGCAGAGTTCAATAAACCACGCAATTTGCCACCATCAAATAATACCAAGTTTGCCAAAGGCTTTACTAAAGCTAATCCACTAATGGGTCCAAGCGACCAAAATAGACTGGGCTGATCAAATAGGTTTGCCAGGGTTTGACTTTCAACACCAGCTATTGAACTAAAATTAATTTGCGGGTAAAAAGCTGCACAAGCAACACCTATCTCAAAATTTGCCGCTTGCACGCGTTGTTCTGCAGCAGCAATATCGGGCCTGCGTTCTAAAAGTGAAGAAGGTAATTCAGGCGCAATAGAAACCAGACTCATTCGTGTTTTTGCAGGGGGCATTTTAAAATTAGCTGGTATTTCACCCACTAATACTGCAATGGCATGTTCAAGTTGAGCACGCCGCAATCGCATTTCCGTTGCTGCAGTTCTGGCATTTTCCAGTTGCGTAATGGCTTGATCAACATCGGCTATCGGTGCAGCCCCTCCATCATAACGTTTACGAGTTATGTATAAACCTTTTTCATAAGCCGCTACTGTCGCATCTAATACCCGTTGGCTAGCTTCATCCCCCCGCAAAGCAAAATAATCCATAGCCAATTCTGCATGCATGCTAAGAGAGGTAGCGGCAAGATCAGCGGTGCTGGCTCGTAACTGACTCTCACTAGCAGCCACTGAATTCCGCACCCGCCCCCACAAATCGATCTCATAAGAGACATCCACACCCGCTAAAAAATCACTAAAGGAATTATTTGTACTTGGGTTAGCAATATTCCTCGATTTTTGTTGCCTGTCCGCATTTCCTACCCCAAGCAAGGTAGGATAATAAGCAGAACGTGCAACCTGTGCTGCGGCACGCGCGTTTTGAAAACGGGAAAAGGCAACTTTCAAATTTTGGTTCGTACAAGTCACTTTTTCTTCGAGTTCATTTAACACTGGATCATTAAACATAAACCACCAACGCGTACCTTTAGCAGTAGGAGTATATCCCTTAGCCTTTTTCCACTCCTTTGTTTCTTTGTATTCAACAGGAATAGGCATCGGGGGGCGCTGATATCGGGGTGCAAACGAGCAAGCAGCCAATAATAACGAAAATAAAATCAGAGTCATTAGTCTTTTCATTTTGGGGCTGGCTCTTGTGGTGTTTCATTGTCTTTGGATGCTATTTTCACCTCTTGCCCGGCTATAAGAGCATCTGGTGGATTTAAAATAACTAGCTCTCCAACTTGAAGACCGGTATTAACCTCGACTTCCGTACCAAAATCACGACTTACAGTGATTGGGCGTAAATCCACTTTATTATTCTTATTAACTACAGCCACTTGTAAGCCTTGGGCACGAAAGATAAGTGTATTCACTGGTAACCGAATCAGTTTTGACGAAAGGGGCATATTGAAATGGACTTCCGTATATCCGCCAGGCAGTAATTCATCCTTGGGATTATCCGCCCAGAATTGAGCAAGCAAAGTCAGGGAATCAACATTAATCGCATCCGCTGTTTTGTACAGTTTGGCTGGAAATTTTTTCCCGGGATGTTCAGTGAAATATAAACTTACTTCCATGTTCGGTTTAACATTATTCACATAGGTTTGTGGTATTTGCACATATACACGTATAGGATTCGATTGCACAATATGAAATAAAGAAAAAACATTAGTACCACTACCTGCATTAATGAGTGAACCAATATCAATATTGCGGAAACTAATCGTACCATCAAAAGGTGCAATGACTCGCTCATAACTAACTAGATCACGCAATCTATCGCGGTTGGCTTGCGCGGATTTCATAATTGCTGTCGTCGCTTTTAGATTGCTAACTTTCTCATCAGTTTCCTGTTTGGAGACAGAATCTGATTTTAATAAATGGAGCCAGCGTTTTGCTGTAATATCAGCCAAATCTTTATTGGCAATCGCGGTGTGTAAATCAGCTTCAGCTTGGTGTAACTGGGCATTGACTTCCGGTGCTTCAATGATAGCAAGTAAATCACCCTCTTTAACTTTACTACCAATGTCAACATACCAGTCTTTAATATAACCATTTGTACGCGCGTAAATTGTTGCTTCATGCCAGGCTTCAACCTTACCTGGTAAAATAATTTCCTCAGTCAAAGGACCTGGCTTAGTAGTAAGAGTCGCCACAATCGGTACTGCATTCGCATTGGTTTCTACACGCAACGTCATCTTGGCCTGCACACGAAAAAAAATAATAACAAAGGCAAGCAATAAAATAAGACAAACAATAATAATAACCCGACGCGACGTGTGAGACGCCATCGGCAATTGGCTTTCGTCAGACATGCTTTTCCCCTTGCTCTTTTTTATGCTTGCGGCTATGAATCAGGCAAAAAATCGTAGGAACAAAAAATAAGGTGGCAATTGTTGCAAATGACAAGCCGCCAATAACAGCACGTCCTAACGGGGCATTTTGCTCACCGCCATCCCCCATGCCAAGTGCCATAGGAAACATACCAATAATCATCGCCGAAGCAGTCATTAATACCGGTCGTATGCGGGATTTTCCCGCTTCAAGAGCAGAGGTAAATGGATCATGGCCTTCCTTCATATGATCCCGCGCAAAACTAATCACTAAAATACCGTTTGCAGTGGCTACCCCCATACACATGATAGCCCCCGTTAAAGCGGGAACACTAAGCGTAGTATGAGTAAGGAATAACATCCACACAATACCGGCAAGTGCAGCTGGTAAAGCGGTAATAATAATGAACGGATCTAGCCATGATTGGAAATTAATCACGATAAGTAAATAAACGAGAAGAATAGAAAAAATAAGTCCCAGATAGAGGCCCGTAAACGCTTCATCCTTGGTTTGTATCTGCCCCCGCACAACGACAGAAGACCCCTTTGGCACATCCTTTTTGGTATCTTTGACAATTTTATTGATAGCCTTTGAAACAGAACCCAGATCGGTATCTTGTATAGAAGCAAAAATATCAATCACAGGCTGAACGTTGTAGTGAGAAACAACAACGGGTTCCATAGTGCGTTTTGCATGCATCATCGCACCCAGAATCTGTGGATCTGTATCTTTTGCAGCATTGGCAACAGTAATATTACCCAAAGCCTGTAATGAATTCATATAATACTGTGGTGTTTGAGTGGCCACGGGATAAGAAACATGATTCTTTGGGTTAACCCAAAAGGTCGGTGAGGTTTGAAAACTTCCTGAAAGAGTAATCAACAAATTATTGGCAATATCGAATTGACTATACCCCAACTCACGTGCACGACTGCGATTTGACTCGACTAGAAAACCAGGGTAGTTAAAGGCTTGCCTCAGATGGGCATCTACTACGCCAGGGACATGTTTCAAACGCTCTAATACTTTAGAGGCGTAACGAATATTTTCCTCCTGTTTTAAACCAATGACTTGAATATCAATCGCTGAAGGTAAGCCAAAGTTAAGCGTTTGGTTGACAATATCCGCTGGCAAAAAGGAAAACGTGACTCCTGGAAATTTTTTCTGGAGCAACGGCCTTAAATCACGAATATAATCGTCTGTTGGTTTATGATTCTCCTGCAGCGCAATCAAAATATCAGCATCACTAGCCCCATTGGTCGCTGAGTTACTGTAGGATAAATTGATACCACTGACAGGTAAACCAATGTTGGCAACGATACTAAGCAATTCTTCTTCGGGAACAAGTTCGCGAACAACATGACCAATTTCTCCTGCCAAGCGAGCACTTTCCTCCACCCTTGTCCCGGTAGGCGCCTGAAAATGTAATTTAATTTGTCCAGCATCCACGCTGGGGAAAAAATTAGAACCCAGCCAGGGCGCTAAAAGAGCTATTGATACTAAAATAAACCCCAGGAAACTGAGAATAAAAACCTTTCTGTTGTCTAATGCTTTTGTTAACAGCGTAAGATAACGTTGGCGAAAACGTTCAAACCATCTTTCAAATCCAGCGTGAAAACGCTGAAAACGGCTAAGACTATCTGGATCATGGATAGGCTCATGTTTTTTTAACAAATATTTGGCCATCGTCGCAACAAGAGTACGTGACAAAATATAAGACGCTAACATGGCGAAAATAACAGCTTCTGCTAAAGGAGCAAATAGATACTGTGCTACTCCACCCAGATAAAACATAGGCACGAAAACAATACAAATACAAAGTGTTGAAACCAGTGCCGGAATAGCGATTTGTTCCGCACCATCCAGAATGGCCTGTTCCACCTCTTTACCTTGTTCTAAATTCCAATTGATATTTTCAATGGCTACAGTCGCATCATCGACTAAGATTCCCACTGCAAGTGCTAAACCACCCAGGGTCATAATATTAATTGTCTCCCCCAAGGCAGACAAGATCGTTAGCGAAGCCAAGATAGACAGAGGAATAGAAAGTGCGATAATAAAAGTACTTCGCCAACTACCAAGAACAATTAAAATCATCAAGCCTGTTAAACAGGCTGCAATAAGCCCCTCCCTAATAACCCCATCGATGGCAGCAAGAACAAAGATTGATTGATCACCAAAAGTAGACAAATTCAAGGCTGCAGGCATCATATCTTTTACGACAGGTAACAGGGCTTTCACTCGGCTTACAATGTTAAGGGTCGATGCATTCCCTGTTTTTTGCACGGACATCATCACGGCCCGTTTTCCATTAACAGTAATAATATTGGTTTGCGGGGGGAAACCATCACGAACATGAGCAACATCGCGAATATAAAGCACGCCACCATGCGGTAATGCTTTCACGGGAAAATTATTAAACTCATCCGCTGTTAAAGGACTGGCATTAAGTTTGACTAAATATTCATACAGGCCAATCTTCTCTGTGCCAGCAGGTAAAATTAAATTCTGTGTATTAATCACTGCACTAATATCTTGTGCCGAAACACCATAGGTTTGCATTTTTTCCGGCTGAAGATCGACTTGTACCTGACGTATTTTCCCACCATAAGGGAAAGGCAATGCGGCGCCCTGTACTGTGGCAAGCTGCGTTCGAATAAAATTATTACCTAAATCGTATAAATCTTGCTCGGGTAAAGTTTGGCTAGTTAAAATTAATTGCAGTACAGGGACTGTTGCAGCATTGTAACTTAATACCAGAGGGGGTGTTTGGCCAGGTGGTAATTGCTTTAACAAGGTTTGTGCAATCGCTGTTACCTGACTTAAGGCAACAGCAATATCGACGTCATTATGGAAAAAAAGTTTTGTCACACTGACGCCAAGCAACGATTCGGATTCTATATGTTCGATGTCATTAACCGTTGTTGTTGCTGCCCGTTCAAAAATGCTGGTGATTAAATCAGACATCTGTTGGGGTGGCATACCACTGAAACCCCATACCACACTGACCACCGGGATATCAATATCTGGAAAAATATCGGTTGGGGTGCGTAATATGGCCAATGGCCCAATAATCAATAACATTAATGCCAAGACGACGAAAGTATAAGGTCGGGATAAGGCAATCCGCACAAGCCACATAGCAATCCATGCCAAAGGATTTAATGATTTTCAGTATAACAATGTAAAATACTTAGATCTATCTTAAGAGGATATTGATTTAAAAAATAAATTTTCCAGATCTAATAGGAGCTGGTTGACATTTTTCCTGGGTAAATGAGCAGCGAAAGGCAGGCAATCAATGCTTTCGGGAGGCGTTTCAACAGACCCTAATAAACTATCGCCGGTAAGGCGCCTTGGCAAGCAAGGTATCATCCGCAAGTAATCTCACCCACGGCCAAAATAAAACACTAATAAGCGCACTGCCTACAGACATAAGAAAACCAATATGAAATCCCAAGAAAGCATCTATGGTTAAAATCAGTACTTGGTAAAGTAGACAGAAAAATCCTATCAGCCCCATTTGTTGCCCTATGGAAAAAAACGAAAACCGCCGAGCTTTATTACTGGCTATCCAGGATACAAAGCAAAGAGCGAAAGCATGTTCACCAATGACAGTAGCTAATAAAACATCCAGCATTAAACCGATAATCACAAGGAGACTGATATTGAAATGATCAGGTAAATAATACTGTAAATACAAAACCAGCATCAAAACCCAAGGTGGCCTAAGTCCCACTAAAAGATCCGGTAAAGGTAAAATAGTCAGTACAAGCGCTAAAATGATTGCAATAATCAAACGCAAATTTAACGAATTCATGCATTTGCTCCTATGGCATTCATGCGCTCATTAATCTGTGCCGTTAATGCAGTCTGCTCTTTATCAGGCCAGATGAGAAGTACTAGGCGATTCCTGTTGAGTAAAGCAATAGGGCTAACATCAACTTTTATAAAATCTTCACCAGGAATACTTTTTATTTCTTCAACTCGACCAACGGGATAACCTTCTGGATAAAGACGGCCAAGTCCAGAAGTAACCAAGAGATCGCCTTTGTTAATCGACGAGGTTCTTGGCAAATTGATTAGTGATAACTGGCTCATACTGTTAGTACCAGCCAAAATGGCCCTTTCGCCAGTTCGATTGTTTCTTACCGGAACCGCGCTTTTAGAATCGGAAATTAATAGAACCGTACTGGTCATATAGCCTACATCAATAATTTGTCCCATGACCCCTTTAGCATCAAGTACAGGCTGACCCGTATAAACACCATCGCGCTTTCCTTTATTCAAGACAACTAACTGCCGTGCACTCGTGGTATCAACTGCCAGAATTTGTGCAGCCATTGCACGCATTCTCGCCTTGGTCGAGGTAAGCAGTAATTCGCGCAATTGTGAATTTTCTTCCTTGATAACTAAAAGCTTCTGCAATTCCGCTTCAAGCATTGTTTGCTGGTAGCGCAATTTTATATTTTCATCAATGAGGGCTTTCTTGGCACTGACTAAAGATTGAATCCAACCAATAACCCGGACAGGGTAGTCAACAACGTATTGCAATGGAGAAACAAGCAAGGCAAAACCACCACGGACGCTATCAAGATATCCATAGCGGTAGTCTGAAAACATAAGCGACAATGAGAGCACCAAGGCAAACGCAAAACTAACCGATTTAGGTTTGCCTTTAGCAAAAAGTCTGCTATTTGAGTTATTCGGTTGAGAGGAAATCACCGCCACGCAGATCCATGGTTTCTAACGCTTTACCACCACCACGAGCTACGCAGGTTAAAGGATCTTCTGCAACCAGCACGGGTAGACCCGTTTCCTCCATCAAGAGAGTATCCATGTTTTTCAATAGAGCTCCGCCACCGGTTAATACCATACCACGCTCGGCAATATCTGCCGCCAATTCGGGAGGTGCTAACTCAAGGGCAGCTCTCACAGCACCCACAATACCTGACAACGGCTCTTGCAGGGCTTCAAGAATTTCAGCACTGGTCAATGTGAAACTGCGAGGTACCCCTTCTGCCAAATTTCTGCCGCGGACTTCGATCTCGAACAAA
This sequence comes from Legionella sp. ST3F1, assembly GCF_048553315.1. Lineage (NCBI taxonomy): Bacteria > Pseudomonadati > Pseudomonadota > Gammaproteobacteria > Legionellales > Legionellaceae > Legionella > Legionella sp. ST3F1. Next base: position 114,589 of record NZ_JBLZIO010000007.1, read on the forward strand.
TCTCGACTCGGGAAAGCGGAGCCAATTTCGTGCTTAATGCGCTCAGCAGTAGTTTCGCCAATCAGAGTACCATAATTGCGACGCACGTAAGAAACAATGGCATCGTCAAACTTATCACCACCAATACGTACTGATTGATGATAGACTATACCACTGAGAGAGATAATAGCGACTTCAGTAGTACCGCCACCGATATCCACGACCATAGAACCACTGGCTTCTTCCACTGGCATACCAGAACCCAAGGCTGCTGCCATCGGCTCTTCAATCAGGAAGACTTCGCGCGCACCTGCACCCATGGCTGATTCACGGATTGCACGACGCTCAACCTGTGTGGAACCACAAGGCACACACACCAAGACACGCGGGCTTGGGCGCAAGAACCGGTTTTCATGCACTTTATGAATGAAATGTTGCAGCATTTTTTCTGTAACAAAGAAATCTGCGATGACTCCATCCTTCATTGGTCTAATTGCATTGATATTGCCAGGTGTTCTACCCAGCATGCGTTTTGCTTCCAAACCAACAGCTGCCACTCGTTTCTGACCCGACTCATTGCGCAAAGCAACAACAGACGGCTCATTTAAAACGATCCCTTTATCCCTTACATAAATCAATGTATTGGCTGTTCCCAAATCAATGGACAAATCATTGGAAAAAACGCCCCTTAATTTCCTAAACATCTGCAACAACCTCTTCTTTTTTTTGGCGAACACTTTAACTCATATTTGGATAAAAATCGACAGATCTTGATGAAGATTTATTTGAAGATAAAAACAGACCAAGTAATCTATTTCAATATTTATCAAAAATCGGCGGGATTCCCCGCGCCGTTAGTGTTCAAAATAAATTAGTTAAATTCAGGGGCTGTTAACAGCCCCCTGTATGGGTTAACTCACTGTAAAAACCTCTTGTAATTGGAGTAAATGCTTTTCCACGAATTGCTTTCCTAACCCGCGCACATGAGATAACTCTTCCACTGATTTAAAACTCCCGTTACTTTCGCGGTATTTGATAATCGCTTCGGCACGTTTTCTCCCTATACCCTTAAAAGCCTTGGCAAGAGTATTGATATCCGCTTTGTTGAGATCTACTTTAGCATTCAATTTTTGGCTTGCGGCCGGGATTACCGTATTGAGCTGATTGGTTGCAGCATGAATTGGAAGGATTATGACCAACAGCAACCAGACAACAGCAAACAAACTTGCTTTCATTTTTTATTCTCCTTTATTGATTGGACTATACGGTTTTTGTTAAACCGTTTGTCTCGCATCAGACTCCTCCTGTGCGAGCCAAGTGAGTATCTCAGTATTTTTTTTATCTGTCGAGACTTAATGATATAAAATGTGAATGAAGCACATAGGCGACGCAAGCCGTTAATTTTTTTACCATTTCTAAATGCAAAAATTCATTAGGACCATGGGCATTAGAGTGCGGGCCCAAAACACCTGTAATCATAAATTGTGCATCAGGGAATTTTTCACCCAGCATCGCCATAAAGGGAATCGTACCGCCCTCCCCCATATACACAGCAGTTTTCTTATAAAAAGCCAATGAAGCCTCATCCACTGCTTTTGCCAACCAGTCTGCCATCAATGGAGCATTCCAGCCTTTAGCACTATCATCAATACGAAAACTGGTCTTTGCCTGATACGGTGGGTTTTGTGTTAATGTGTGTTGCAAGGCTGTCGCAGCCTCTTGGGGGCAGACTAAAGGCGGCAGACGCATAGAAAGCTTGAATACTGTTTTCGCTCTAAGTACATTCCCTGCATCTGCTATGGCGGGCAAACCTTCAGCCCCTGTGATAGCTAAGGCCGGGCGCCAGGTACGATTTAATACGAGTTGTTGTTTATCATGCGTCACCGGTTCAACACCAGTATGAAAAGGGAAACCAGAGTAAACCTCATCACCTAGAACAGCGGCGCAGGCATTTGCCTGTTTCACACGCTCCTGAGGAATATCACAATGCAGTGCTGCCAATTTAATCTCGCCATTTGTTTCATCTTCAATACGGCTAATTAATTGTTTGGCTACACGGAAACTATCAGCAACAATACCGCTAGCATTGCCAGAATGCACCCCCTCATTAAGCAACTCAACCGATAATTCACCAACAACATTACCGCGCAAAGATGTCGTCATCCATAATTGCTCATAATTACCGGCACCAGAATCCAGGCAAATAACCAGAGAAGGTTGTCCAATTTTGTCTTTTAATGCTTCGATATAATAAGGTAAATCATAACTGCCACTTTCTTCACAGGCCTCAATAATTAACACACAGCGAGCATGGGGCAGTTGCTGCTCTTGCAATGCGTTTATCGCCGTCAATGATGCATACGCAGCATAACCATCGTCAGCCCCGCCTCGGCCGTAAAGACGTCCATCGCGTATTACAGGTTGCCAAGGACCAAGCCCTTCTTGCCAGCCAGTCATTTCCGGTTGCTTATCTAAATGGCCATAGAGTAATACCGTCTGATCCACCTGACCGGGTACTTCCATAAACAATAAGGGGGTACGGCCTGGCAAACGGATAACTTCCAAAATTATTCCTGCTGGAGCATGCGCTTTGCACCAATCAGCAACATGGTTAACCGCTTGCTCCATGTAACCATGTTCCTGCCAATGCTCATCAAAATGGGGGGATTTATTCGGAATTTTAATGTAATCGCACAAGCTTGGCAGAATTTCTTTCTGCCATTCCTGCTCGATGTACTCATATAGTTTTAGGGTGTTCAGCATGCAACTGTTCCTTGATGAGAGCAATAATTTTCAAGGTAGCTGATTCAATATGAAGCGCCTTGATTTTAGCAATAATTTCTTCACGTTGCTGGCCAGCTTCAGTAATTGCAGCCAGTAAATTCTCTGCTGTTAAATTGTCATCATCAACGACCTTGCTAATTCCCTGCTGGGCAAAATAACGCGCATTTTGAATTTGATCGCCCCGACTAACTTTGGCAGAAAGCGGAATTAAAACATGAGGTTTCTGCAAAGACAGAATTTCATAAAGCGCATTAGCTCCTGCTCGTGAAATAACCAAATCGCTTGCGGCAAACAAATCCGCCAACTCACTAGTCGCGTATTCGAGTTGGCAATAATTAGCATGGTTAATCAAGTTGCTATCCAATTTTCCCTTACCACATAAATGAATCACCTGATAGGAAGCAGTCAACGGATCCAAAATGCTTCTTAAGGCTGTATTCAGTTTTACCGAGCCCTGGCTTCCTCCCATCACTAATACACAAGGCTTGTCGTAATTAAAACCACATAAATCCAAACCTTTTTCTTTCGAACCTTTGAATAGCTCTTGTCGTATAGGCGTACCAGTTATTTCCACCTTTTCTGGTTTCTTAAAATGTTTTTTTGCTGCTCCAAAAGTAACGCAAATTTTATCGACGAAAGGAAAGCTTAACCGGTTAGCAAGTCCGGGACTCATATCTGATTCGTGGGCAATAACTGGTATGCGATTTAACCAGGCCGCCACAACAATTGGAAAAGCAACAAAACCACCCTTGGAAAAAACGATCTCTGTTTTAAGCTTGCGTAATAGGCAATAAGACTGCACGATACCAAGAAGAATTTTGAACGGATCCAAAAAATTTTGCCAACTAAAATATCTTCTTAATTTGCCGCTGCTAACAGCATGGTAAGGGATATTTAAAGCGCTGATCATGTCCTTTTCGACACCATCTTTTGAGCCAATATAATCAATTTGCCAACCCTCCTGTCGCAGCACTTCTATGAGTGGCAAGTTAGGTGTGACATGGCCAGCCGTACCGCCGCCAGAAAAAACAATCGATGAATTCATTTAACTTCCCTAACCAGTAAACTTAAATCAATGGCTTGAATTGATTTCGTAATAGCTCCGATTGAAATATAATCAACGCCGATTTGTGCTACCGCAGCGATGGTATTCAAATCAATACCGCCTGAGGCTTCCAGTTCACAACCATAAGGTTTAGCAATTCCTACTGCTTCCATCAGCATAGCATTGCTAAAATTATCGAGCAAAATACGATCGGGTCTGGCGAGCAACGCTTCGTGCATCTCCTCAAGCGTCTCTACTTCGACCTCAACCAGCAAATCACTCCGCATTTGTCTTGCTTGGTTAATTGCCTGACTAATAGAACCACAGGCTTTAATATGGTTTTCCTTAATTAAAAACGCATCGTATAAACCCATACGATGATTGACCCCTCCCGCGCAGGCTACAGCGTATTTTTGGGCATGGCGTAAACCTGGTAATGTTTTACGGGTGTCCAGTAAACGAGTCTTGCTGCCTTGTAGCTTTAGCCGGTACTCATGGGTTTTTGTGGCGGTAGCTGACAAGGTTTGTAAAAAATTCAAAGCAGAACGCTCAGCAGTTAAAATTCCAGCTGCTGGGCCTTTAATTTGGCATAGAGTGGCAGGCTGACCAAGCCACTGCCCTTCGTCTACCAGCCAATCCAATTTAATCGCAGGATTTACCTCGGCAAAAACAGCATCGACCCAGGGGCGCCCGCAAACCAACATCGGTTCACGCGAGATAATTTCGGCCTCGGCAAATAACTCAGCAGGCAGTAAGGCAGCACTAACATCGCCATTCCCAACATCTTCCTCCAGCGCCCTTTTAACATCAGCCAAAATATCAATTTGGCTTAACTTCATGCTTTCTCCCCTTTTTGATCACTTTTGCCATAACGGGCTTTAATAAAAGGCGGCGCAATAACGGTAGTCACAATAACCATCAAAACAATCGCTGAAAACAGTTGATCAGACATCACTCCCAATGTTCTTCCTATAGACGCAAAAATCAATCCAACCTCACCGCGCGGTAACATACCGATCCCAATCAACAAGCGATCATCTTTGCGATCTGCCCCCAAGCCACTCACTAATTTACCAACAACAGCTGCAGCGATCAGACCGCTGGCCATTAGCAGTACCTGCCAATCCCAAAAGGATTCCAGTTTTACCTGGATCCCGATGAGAATGAAAAATAATGGAGCCAAAATAGATTCAAGCGGCGCTACAAGATTATGAATACTTAAAGAATCACTTGCAGAACGTGTGCGCGATTCAAACAAACCATCATGAATAATGAGTCCTGCCGCAAACGCACCGATAATAGTTGCTAAATGAATCAGCGTTGCTATCCATGCCAACAACATGACAAAGATAAATGAAATAAACAGTTTAGCTTCCCAGAGCTCAAGAAATTTAAAAAAGCTTACTGCCTTCCGGATAATCCAAGGACCAAGAGTGATAACAACAGTAAAAAACAGGGTAGCAGAAATTATAACGCGCCCTACCATGACCAGATCAACTACCCCACTAATCACCACAGAACTGACAATAGCTAGAATTACCAACCCTAAGATATCATCAATCATGGCCGCGCCAAGAATTGTTCTCGCTTCGCGGGTGCGTAATTTTTTCATCTCGGCAAGTACACGGGCGGTGATCCCTATACTCGTCGCTGACAAGGTCGCTGCAACAAACAAATCAGCCTGGTAGGAGGACTTTGGCAGCATTAAGTGGGCTACGGCAAAACCCAGGATAATAGGTACAATAACACCAATAATGGCTACTTGTACTGATTCACGGCCAGTATGTTTAAGCTCTTCTACCGAACTTTCAAGGCCAACCATAAATAAAAGAAAAATCACACCATAACGGGAAAAAATATCAAGAACATAAGCCACCTTGATTAAATCAATCCCGTTACCATTACCTAGAGCATCGGTCACTTGCTTGGCATAATAAGGATCAGAAACACTACTCGCAACTGCCTGGGGAAGAGAAATGCCCGCAAGCATTTCCCGCATGATGTTAAAAATAGCAGATCCTTCCCGTAAAATAACAACAAGCTGCGAGCCAAAAAGGTAACATAGATTGCCCAGAAAAACGCCTATCAACAATTCACCCAATACCCCCGGCTGATTAAAGCGTCTGGCAATATAGCGGCCCAGAATGGCAAAAAAAAGGATGAGAGTAACCCAGAGTATCACGGGTGCAACTGGATCATGGTGATCAGCTTGGTTGCCAGCAAATAGCAAGGCAGGGAAAAACCCTGACAGTAAAATCCAATATCTTAAATAGCGCGACATGGCTATTGCTCAGCAAGAAAGAGACAAGTTTCCAATACTGAATCAGGATTCAACGATACACTGTCAATTCCTTCCTGCATGAGCCATTGAGCGAAATCCTGATGATCGGATGGACCCTGGCCACAAATACCAACGTATTTCCCTGCTTTTTTACAGGTCGAAATCGCCATATGTAAGAGTGCCTTAACCGCATCATTCCGCTCATCGAATTGGGCTGCAATCAAGCCAGAATCTCTGTCCAAACCAAGCGTTAATTGCGTTAAGTCGTTAGAGCCTATTGAAAAACCGTCAAAATGTTCTAAAAACTCGTTGGCAAGTAATGCATTAGAAGGCAATTCACACATCATGATGACACGCAGGCCCTCTTTACCGCGCTCAAGTCCATGCTGTTTAAGTACCTGGATAACCTGTGCCGCTTCAGAAACCGTTCTGACGAAAGGAATCATGACTTCGACATTCGTCAATCCCATCTCTTCGCGTACACGGCGAACGGCTTTACACTCCAGAGCAAAACACTCGGCAAAATCAGCAGATACATAGCGTGATGCACCACGAAAACCAAGCATGGGATTTTCTTCATGGGGTTCGTATAAATTACCGCCCGCCAGATTAGCATATTCATTGGATTTAAAATCGGAGAGCCTGACAATGACAGGCTTTGGGTAAAAGGCAGCAGCAATCGTAGCGATACCTTCTTTTAAACGCTCAATATAGTACTCCACTGGAGATGCATAAGCGGCGGTCTTGTCATCAATAAGCTGTTTTAAATTTTTATCCTGTAAAGAGTTATATTCCAACAAGGCTTTTGGATGAATACCAATCGTGTTGGAAATTAAAAATTCGAGGCGAGCCAAACCAACCCCGGAATTGGGTATGGATTGAAAAGCCAAAGCACGCTCAGGATTACCCACATTCAGCATGATTTTCATCGGTAGTTCAGGCATGGTATCCACATCAAGGTGTACCTTCTCAAAGGGTAACAAGCCTCGATAAACATACCCGGTATCTCCTTCGGCACAACTTACTGTGACTTCGTCTCCGTCCCGAATGGCTTTGGTTGCATCGCCACAACCAACCACAGCAGGAATACCCAGTTCGCGGGCAATGATGGCTGCATGGCAAGTTCTGCCACCCCGATTGGTAACAATCGCCGCAGCACGTTTCATGATTGGCTCCCAATCCGGATCCGTCATGTCAGAAATTAAAACATCACCGGGCTCGACGCGGTGCATTTCACTGATGTCTCTGATAACCCTCGCCCGTCCCTGCCCGATACGTTGACCAATACTACGGCCTTCCGTTAATATCTCCCCTTGTTTTTTCAAGGTATAGCGCTCTAACACCTGGGTACTGCTACGGCTTTTTACAGTTTCAGGACGTGCTTGTAAGATATATAACTTCCCGTCCTTACCGTCTTTGGCCCATTCAATATCCATAGGTCGGCCATAGTGCTTTTCAATAATAAGGGCCTGCCTGGCCAACAGCTCTGCTTCTTCATTCGTTAAAGAAAACAACAGACGCTCTTTTGCTTTGACCTCTTCTGTTTTAACAGTCCGGGCTTGTGTTTCATCATTGCAATAGACCATTTTGAGCGCTTTACTGCCCAAATTACGGCGGATCACAGCCGGTCTACCCGCTTGCAGACCTGGTTTATGAATATAAAACTCATCTGGATTTACCGCACCTTGCACAACCATTTCACCCAGGCCATAGGATGATGTAATGAAAACAACTTGATCAAAACCAGACTCGGTATCCATGGTAAACATCACACCACTGACCGCCAAATCACTACGAATCATTTGCTGAATACCAGCCGACAAGGCCACATCATTATGGGAAAAACCGTGATGCACCCGATAAGCAATAGCCCGATCATTAAATAAAGAAGCAAAGACCTGTTTAATAGCAATTAAAACAGCGTCAATACCCCGAACGTTTAAATAAGTTTCTTGCTGACCGGCAAAAGAGGCATCAGGCAAATCTTCTGCCGTTGCTGAAGAACGCACTGCAACACTAAAGTCACTGTGACCGATTTGTTGAGCAAGTAGCTCATAAGATTGGCGGACTGCTTTTTCAAATTCAGCAGAAAAAGGCGCCTTGACAACCATCTCACGAATCGTTTTTCCGGTTGTGGTTAATTGGGCAATATCATCCGTATTGAGTGAATCGAGCATGGCATAGATTTTTTTATCCAAACCATCCTTCGCTAAAAAATCGCGAAAAGAATCCGCTGTAGTGGCAAACCCGGTTGGCACTGAGACGCCAGCCTTTGATAAATGGCTAATCATTTCACCTAAAGAAGCATTCTTACCGCCTACTTGCTCCAGATCCTGCATACCCAGATGTTGAAAATCAATTGTATGTACGCTGACTGCCATAACCACCTCTAATCCATAAAAATGACCACCATTCTACTGAAATTGCTAGATGATGTGAATTACCAACATAATTTGTTGTTAATTCAAGTAATACTCCCAGTAATCGGCCCATGCCCAACAATTGCCTCACAGGAAAATTCCACTTTACGCCGAGCCAGGGGGCCGGCCTGCGTTTGGTGTCAGGCTATTGGCGGTACAAACGAATATTGGCAGGAGGTACAACCGGTTTTGTCGAACGAATAGGATTGATATCCAATCCACCGCGGCGCGTATAACGTGCATAAACTGTTAATTCGTCAGGCTGGCAGTATGTCATGAGATCCATAAAAATACGCTCAACACATTGTTCATGAAATTCATTGTGATTGCGAAAAGACACCAAATACTGCAACAAGGATTCATTACTAATACGAGGACCGGAATAAGTAATTGCAATCGAACCCCAATCTGGCTGACCTGTCATTAAGCAATTTGATTTAAGCAAATGACTATATAAGGCGATATTCTCTACTTTTTCCGTCGAAACATTTAGCAATTGCGGATTTACTTTATACTCAGAACAGCTAATATCCAGCTCATCCAGGCAAAGCCCTTCCAACTGCCCAATAGGCGCTTCAATAAAACCTTCCGCTTTATAAAGCACGACTTGCACAACGCTACCTGCCGCCTTACTTAAATCAGATGCTATGGTTTCCCGCACCGTCTCAGGCGAATCAAAGATTGTATTATTAAAGGAATTTAAATATAACTTGAGGGATTTCGATTCAATAAGATTAACCGATTCACAGGGCATAATAATATCAGCTATCGCAACAACCGGCTTGCCTTTTTGATTCAGCCAGGACAATTCAAACGCTGTCCAAATATCATAACCCGTGAACGGCAGGGATATACCAACGCCAATACCCTCACGCTTTGTTTGGCGTGCGATGGGAAAAAGCAGTGAATTATCATAATTGTCAATGTAGGCACTACGCCGTCCCAGAGGCGAAGCGTGTAAATAGTCTTCGGACATACTTTTTTATCTATTGACTAAAAGCGCCTATCATAGCAAATCAAGGCTAGTTATGCAGCAAGTTTGTACAGTCGAGCTCTTCACAGCAATCAAATCTGCACCTCTATTTTAAATTAGATGCTTACAACAATTCACATCTGCCGCTGCATCTAATATTATATGCGCTTTATGATTGCGGCGAATTATCCATGACCTTAACTGCTTTAAACGCTATCTCACCTATTGATGGGCGCTACCTGAAAAAAACCAGCGCATTAAGTCCTTATTTTAGTGAGTTTGCCCTAACTTATTACCGTCTTATGGTAGAAATTCGCTGGCTCGAATCATTAGCTGCAAACAAAGAGATCGCTGAAGTCCCCGAACTGGACAAAGAATCACAAAATTATTTAAACGAAATCCTGGTCAATTTTAACGAAGCTGAAGCAGAAAAAATTAAGGTTTATGAAAAACAAACCAATCATGACGTCAAAGCAGTAGAATATTACTTACAGGATAAACTTGAGCAATTTGAAGGATTACGCAGGTATACCGGCTTTATTCATTTTGCCTGCACGTCGGAAGACATAAACAATTTAGCCTATGCCTTGATGGTGAAAGAAGCCATTGCCCAGGTCATACAACCTTCTCTCGCAGAAATTATTGGCAGTATTACCATGCTGGGTAAGCAACATGGTGATATCGCCATGTTATCAAGAACACACGGGCAACCAGCAACACCAACTACGATAGGCAAGGAATTAGTCAATTTTGTCGCTCGTCTGAAACGCCCACAACAACAATTGGCAGAAGTACTTATTCCAGCCAAATGCAACGGAGCAGTGGGAAATTATAATGCTCATATTATTGCGTATCCCGAGGTTGACTGGCGTAAACATTGCGCAAACTTTGTCAGTTCACTCGGCTTATCTTTCAGCGCTTATACAACCCAGATAGAGCCTCATGATGGCATTGCGGAAGTCTCTCATATCATGATTCGCATCAATAATATTTTGCTTGATTATACCCGCGATATCTGGACTTATATTTCCTTAAATTATTTTAAACAGAAAACAGTTGCTGATGAGGTTGGTTCATCCACCATGCCTCACAAGGTCAACCCCATTGATTTCGAAAATGCTGAAGGTAATTTGGGTTTAGCTAATGCTTTATTTAATCATTTTGCTAACAAACTAACCCAATCTCGTTTACAGCGCGACTTATCTGACTCCACTGTGTTACGCAACCTTGGCGTCGCCTTCGCTTACACATTGATTGCCTATCAAGCTATTGCAAAAGGGAATGATAAATTACAGATCAATAAGCGTGCCCTAAAACATGATCTTGATTCCAATTGGGAAGTGCTCGCTGAAGCTATCCAGACTGTTATGCGTCGCTATGAAGTCCCGAATGCTTATGAACAATTAAAAACCCTTACTCGCGGCCAAGGAATTGATGCGGATAGTTTGAAAACCTTTATTAAATCGCTCGATATTCCGGATAAAGTAAAAAATCAGTTAATCGGATTAACACCGGAAAAATATATCGGCTTGGCGGCCCAACTGGTTAAAGCATTTTCATGAGTAGTAATCTGTCGCAGCAAGGACATGCTCTAGAATTTGATGTTCTGGTTATAGGGACTGGGCTTGCTGGCCTGAATTATTGCTTACAATTACTAAAATTACAGCCAAACCTGACTATTGCTTTAATCAGTAAAGCTGAAATCACTGAATGCAACAGCCGTTACGCCCAAGGCGGAATTGCCGCAGCAGTTGCCCCTGAAGACTCTCTAGAATCGCATATCGCGGATACACTCCATGCTGGTGATGGTTTATGCTATCAACCAGCCGTTGAATTCATTATTCGCCAAGGGCCACAAGCTATCAAAGATTTACTGGCTTACCCGATTCCTTTTACCAAACAAGCTGGTGGCGATTTTTCCCTCGCTCAAGAAGGCGGGCATTCGCATCGACGAATTTTTAACAGTGGTGATCAAACCGGTTTAGCCGTTACTGAAGCCCTGTTACAAGCGGTCAAGCAACAGCCCCAGATCCATTTTTTTGACTATCATATCGCCGTTAATCTCATTACCCATTACCATCCACATCGTACAGATAATCAGGGAGAAGTCTTAGGGGCCTACGTACTGGATTGCCAAAACAATCGTATTCACACTTTCGTATCCCGTTGCGTCATTCTTGCGACCGGTGGCGCTGGTAAAACCTATCGCTATACCACCAATCCCATTATTGCGACTGGCGATGGTGTCGCTATGGCTTATCGGGCTGGGGCACGCGTGGGTAATATGGAGTTTTATCAATTTCACCCGACTCTTTTACACCACCACTCGCTGAATAATTTTTTAATTTCCGAAGCCGTACGAGGCGAAGGGGCTTTGCTAAAGAATGCTGATACAGGCGAGCGTTTCATGCGTCGTTATGCACCAAACCAATTAGAGTTAGCGACCCGTGATGTGGTTGCCCGATCTATTTTTAGTGAAATTGAGCAGGGCCAAAGTGGTTTTGTGCATTTAGATATCACTCATCAGTCCAAGTCTTTCTTAAAAAAACGTTTCCCGCAAATTTACAATACCTTGCTCTCTATTGGCATCGATATGAGTCAGGATATGATTCCTGTCGTCCCTGCTGCCCATTACCAATGTGGCGGTGTGCTAACAGACGTTGATGGACGGACTGATCTCAAACGACTCTACGCGATTGGCGAGGTTGCTTTTACCGGTCTGCATGGAGCCAACCGCCTGGCCAGTAATTCCTTGCTGGAAGCATTAGTCATGGCAAGCAATGCTGCTCATTGCACCTTGAAAGACATTACTAGCCCGATTAAGACAATGGATAACATTCCCAACTGGAGTTCTCCAGGTGAAGTCAATGCTCGCCGCGCAAGCCAGATTAATGCGCATTGGCGTGGTTTGCGTGGTGAAATGACCTCTTATGCCGGTATTGTCCGTACCGAAGCAGGCCTCCAGGATCTACTACAATTAATCATGAAACGTAAAAAAATAATTGAGGAATATTATTGGAAGCATTGCATTACCCGTGACTTTATCGAGTTACGTAATATTGTATTAAATGCTGAACTCATTGTTAGAGCTGCTCTATCAAGAAGAGAATCCAGAGGTGGCCACTATCGCGAGGATTTCCCGTATAAGAATGCCCAGGCAGAAGAAAGTATTGCCCGGCTGACCTCACCGCAGAATCCCTTTATTTAGTTGAGGTGTACCCATGTTTAAAAGTCATACCCTTTATCAACCAGAAAAAACACTCATGCAGATTACCAATGACATGAGTATTTGCCAAAGCGACTACCCACTGGATTGGTATCAGGAAGACTTTGTCCCCTATGCAGAAGAGTATCAGGCGCTACCGGATCGAAAACTGACAACAGTGCTTGCCTGGATGCAACCCTATATGCAAAAAGCACAAGCCCATTTTGGTGACAAATTATTATTACTTGCCCACTACTACATGGGAGGCGATATTGTAAGATTAGTTGAGCAGTTTGGCGGCCAAATTGGTGACTCTTACCAATTGGCACTCATGGCAGCAAATCATCCTGAGAAATCGGTGATTATTGAATCCGCGGTCCATTTCATGGCGGAATCGATCAGTATTCTCGCCAACAAACAACAACAAGTCTATATCACTAATCCCAAATCCGGCTGCACAATGGAGATGCTTGCTAAAGATTTCATGGTCGAGCCTGCCTTTCTGGATCTGAACGAACGCTATGGGGCCGAGAATATTTTGCCAGTCTGCTACATGAATACCTCCGGACGGGTAAAAGCCATGACTGGTGCTCAAGGTGGTGCTGTCTGTACCAGTTCGAATGTAAAGAAAATTTTCTCCTGGGCGATGAAACAAAACAAAAAAATATTGTTTATTCCTGATCAACATATGGGTGAAAACATTGCCTATTGGCTAGGGATCAACCACCTTGCTTACTGGCCTGGTGGCACAGCAGGCGCTCAATACTCTTTAGCCGCTCAAGATAGCAAAACGCTGGAGCAATTCGATAAAGCCAATTTAATTTTATTCGCCAGTCAATGTGCTGTTCATACCCATTATCAGCCAGAGATGTGTGAATACTGGCATCAATTGGGATACACCACCGTGGTTCATCCTGAATGCCGCAATGATGTTATTCGTGTTGCCCAACAAGCGGGTTCAACAGCCTTTATTTGGGATTATGTAGTGAATGACCGAGGGAACACCAAACATTATGCCATCGGCACAGAAAATCATATGGTAGAAAACTTGAAGCAGCATTGTAAAAGTAAGGGCATCACTGTAGTTAACCTGGCCGAAGCGCCTAAACAAGATAATGAGAAAGGCATGGGCTGTGGTTGCGCTACCATGTCACGCAATGATCCGCCTCATCTAGTGGCACTGGTTGATCGTTTACGCCAAGGAAAAACGATGGCTTATAATGAAGTCAAAGCCGGTGATCTAGTCAATGAATTTACCGGTAGTCGCCAGCGCTTACAAGAGAGCGAACAAGAATGGGTCATCGACAATGCTAAGAAAGCCTTGCAAATGATGATAAATATTACCGAAGACCGTTTATGAAGCTCAGGGCCTTAGTCCATGCCTGCTAAACATGAAAAACCAAGGCAAGTTGTCTTGGTTCCTTATGACAAGCAATGGCCGCTTTTATTTGCCCAGGCAGAACAACAACTAGCGGCTATTTTGAAGCAGCGGTGTCTGGCTATTCACCACATTGGCAGCACTGCAATTCCTCACATTCACGCGAAGCCAATTATTGATATCTTGCCGGTTGTTGATGATATCGAGAATATTGATGCCTTCAACCCTGACTTTGAGGCTTTAGGCTATACCTGTATGGGTGAATATGGAATAAAAGGCCGTCGTTTCTTTTGGAAATCGAAATCGCAGCGCAGCCATAATATTCATATTTTTGCCCAAAATTCACCAGAAATTGCCAGACATTTAGCGTTTCGTGATTTCCTGATTAACAATCCTGTTTATGCCCAGGCTTATTCGCTGATAAAACAGTCCCTAGCCGCGGTCTTTCTGGATGACATCGAAAATTACGTGAATGGCAAAGCGTCTTTTATTCAATACATTGACTATAAAACAGGCCAATACAGTCAGGAACAATTAGATGCGGATGATCATATAGTTATTAGTGCCTACAACCCGGCCTGGCCATTACTGGCCAAAGCTGAAATTGACACTATCACCGAATTGAGCAAGGCACTTGATGTTGTTGTTATTGAACATATTGGCAGCACAGCTGTGCCAGAGTTATCCAGTAAACCAATCATTGATTTGTTCATTACAATTCAATCTTTAGACCAAGCCCCCCGATGGATCGCACTATTGGAAACATTAGGTTATGTTTTCTGGCCTGAGAATCCGGATAAAACTCATCTGCGCTTTTTTAAAGGCATGCCTCCTTTTGGTAAAGGCAGAACTCACCACATTCATCTTATGGAAGCCAGCACTAGCTCAATGGAACACCGTCTATTGTTTCGCGATATTCTGCGTCGTGATGGGCGAATACGACGCGACTATGAAAAATTAAAACAGCAATTGGCCAATGAACATGGCGGGGACAGAGAATACTATACCGATGCCAAATCATTATTCATTACGCAGGTACTTCGCACTCACGGTTATGAGAAACCCATCTCGCGTTGATGATTATTGCCAAATTCATTAAAGATTGATTACACTCAATAGTCGCTAAAACAGAGCAGGGAGATACCCATGTCAACAGCTTCTCATGATACTGCAAATTCAATCTATGATGTTCCTGTTAACACGATGGATGGCAGTGTTACAACGCTCAATCCCTACCGAGGCAAGGTGATGTTAATCGTCAATGTAGCCAGTCGCTGTGGGTTCACACCGCAATACGCCGAACTGGAGGCCATGTATCATGATTACAAAGAGCGAGGACTCGGTATCTTGGGTTTTCCGTGTAATCAATTCCTCCATCAAGAACCCGGAACGCACGAAGAGATTAAAGCTTTTGCAGAGAGCTGCTATCGAATAACTTTCCCCTTGTATGCAAAAATCGATGTTCGGGGAGCAAACCGCGCGCCGCTCTATAGCTATATCATCCAACACATTCAAAAACGCCCTTTAAAATTTATTCCCTGGAATTTCACCAAAATTTTAGTTGATAGTGAGGGCCGTATACTGAAACAGTATCTTCCAACCACATCGCTGCAAAAGATTCGCAAGGATATTGAAGCGTTATTACCCAATTAGCCTCACCCCTGGTATAGCTATTTTACTGCAACCAAATTGTTATACCGGAGCCGATATAAGTGCCATCCAAGCGACCACTAACCGGATGGCCAATTTCCAAATCAAAAGCCATCGTTGGATGAATCAGATACAAGAATCCATAATCAGCGTTAAAACCACTACCTAGGCCTGGCCCCGTCTTGGTTTGACCATAAATTTCCGCAAAAAAGCTAAGTTTTGTCGCAGGAGCATAGGAAAAAACCAAATCGGGATTAATCGTTTGAAAACGTAAATTACCCGCAATGGGAGGTAAGGAAATTGTGCTTGCACTCAACTCAAAAAGCCAACTAAATTGATCATTAATTGTGTAATTCAAAATACCACTTACAACAGCACTAACTTCCTTTGCACCAAAACCAGCACTACCACCAGGAGGTGCAATTGCAGCCTCTGCTGCGAACATCCATTTTGAGTTGTAAAAAACCTGATGTTTTATATCCAGCATGGTTATATCATAACCAGAAAATGGATCACTGGTTTGTTGATTAAACGAGGGGGCAAACAAAACAAACTGAGTATTAGCCGGTAATCCTAGCGTTAAAGTCAGTTGCGGGAAATTCTGGGCGAAAACGGCAGGGTTGGAAAATCCTGAATAGATATACCCTGCTTCTGCCATGAATGTTTTAGGTGGTATCACACATGGACTATCAGCAACCGAGCCTCGATGCGTATAATTAAACACCGCGCCAGGGCCATCACAAGGATTATCTGTTGTGCCTGCAAAAACGTTCGTCATTAATAGGAAGATAACAATCCCTATTGATAACAATTTCCCTGTTAATCTAAATCCCATTTACTGCCGGCCATGCCATTCATTTATCCGTCACTCTACCATATCTTTACTCTTAAGTTGATAAAGCGCCCATGGTTGTATAAATATTTTACAAAACCATTGATCACGACTATCCTTAATAACTGAGGCGATATGATTTACGCCTCTATTCCCACTATAAAAGTAAGTTCAACCAAGATAGGAGATCAATAATGAACAAGGACATCTTTGAAGGTAAATGGGAAGAGGTTAAAGGTCAATTGAAACAAAAATGGGGTAAATTGACTGACGATGATCTCTTGGAAATAGAAGGTAATAACCAGGAAATTTATGGTAAATTGAGACAACATTATGGTTATACCAAAGAAGAGATTGAAAGACAGTTGAGAATGTTTACCAAACATTAATTCTAACTTTAAAAGGAATTCATGATGTTAGGATGGGCGCTTATTTTCCTCATCATTGCAATTGTAGCCGGTCTATTCGGCTTCAGAGGCGTTGCTTCTACGGCAACGAGTATTGCAAAAGTCTTGTTCTTTTTATTCATTGTTATTTTTATCGTGTTACTTTTGATGAATTTATTGGGTGGCGGACCACCTCCTGCTCCTCCAACCTAAATTAAAAAGTAACAGATAGAAGCCTTCTAATGTATCGCAAAGAGTGAGAGTAAATCGAAGTCTTTGCGATATTTAATTGTTATCAGAAAAATTTCTATTTAAATTTTTACAAAATCAAATTCTTAGACTACAAATAATATCAAGGACTGTCACTGAGAGACTTCATGAAAAAATGGACCGGATTCCTCGTCGTTTTGGTAGTGCTGATTCTTATCGCCTATTATGTCATGGGTTTTGTACTCGAACGCACACTCAATAAAAATATCAATTCAATTCCTAAATCCCCAGTACTGAGTGTTGAACTGGATAACTATGAACGTGGCTGGTTTTCATCGCAGGCTCTTTTAGCGGTAAAAATGCATATTCCAGCGCAAGAAACAACTGATGCACAAGGTGAAACCTCCACCGAGCCACCCGCTGATGTTGATATGAGCTTTCCGCTAATTATTAATCATGGTCCTTTTATAGTTTCTGATTATGGCATGGGCTTTGGAATGGGCCAGGTAACAACTCGCCCCGAGACGCATTTTCATGTGTTGGTCAATTATTTTAATAAAACTATTTTCAAATATGCTATTCCTGCTTTTACCATCAAAGGCCAGGGTGGATCAGATGAGGATAGTTTCCAAGCGGAATGGTTAGGCTTAAATGCGTTACTTTGTGTCTCGCCCAATTTGGACAAATTAGGCGGTGGTTTTATCCTGTATGGACTCAATACTTCTGCAAGTAATGGCCTATTCAAATTAGGTAGGGTAGTCAATAATTTCACACTGAGCCGTTCCCAAGAGGGATTATGGGTAGGACAGGTTAGTTTTAATGTCCCCTCTGCATCACTCGGCGGAGATAAAGATAATCAGAATTTTAATCTTGAGGGCTTTGATTTAGCTTTAGGTTCAGATATCACGGAAGACGTCCTGAATGTTGATTTAGGTTTATCACTGAAACAATTAGTTACTAATGACAAAACTTACGGACCAGGTGTAGTGAAACTCAGTATTAAAAATCTGGATCCTGCAGCAATGGCCAGTATTAACAAACTGACAGAAAAATTGGTTCAAGATAATCCCAACGCCACCCTACTTGGCGTATCCATATTATCTGAACTTCCTAAACTACTGTCCAAAGGCGCCATCTTGGAATTATCCGAAATGAACTTTAATTTACCTGAAGGTAAGATTATAGGTAATCTAAAAATCTCTGTACCGACAGGTGAGGTCAATGACCCCGTTCAATTACTGCAAAAGGCGCAGGGTACTGGCGAATTGAGAGCACCAATGGCGATCGTCAAAGAGATTCTGCTAGCAACCATGACAAATAATTCAGAAGGGAACTCGACCTCAGAGGAAGACCAATCAACTCCTGCACAAGCGACTGCAGTTATACCCACTGCTTCAACCACAGACTCCAATGCGGATCTCTCCGCGCAAGCAGACAAAGTTTTGCAGGATTTAGTAAATAAAGGTCTGTTAAAGGTGGAAGGAAACGATTATGTCGTCAGTTTCAAATTAGAAAATCAACAACTGATGGTGAATGGACAACCCTTTGATCCCAGCACATTGAAATGATTTTTCAGAAAGGCCGGTATACTTGCCGGCCATAGATATCCCTTACTCAATCCTAATTTGACTAAAATACTGCGGTAACTCCTTAGCGAGCAAAGGATCAATCTTATTAACATAAGGAATATTATCGAACGCAGTACGTGGATAAACCCTGTCATTAACCCAATGTCCCGACCAATACGCTGTCGTTCTTATGCAATCCCTGGCAAAATGATGCAAATGGTATTGTTCTTCTAATTCAAAACAACCTCTCAGAAAAATATCAACATAGGATTGTACAATAGGATCATGGTTTGACGGGGGCTGCAAACTCCGCGTTGTATAAACCCAGTATTGGCCGCGCGGAAGAGACTTGGTAATTAAGGGACGAATTTTTTCGCGGGCAACAGCAACTCTACAATAGGTATTTTCACGTCGATCGTAGTTATGCAGCGCCTTCGCCTCATTTAATTTAAAGTAGACTGCATTCATTTCCGAACCAGTCCGTTTTCTTATTCCAAGGTAGGTTGTGCTAAATCCCACTTTACTGCCTTGCTCAATCCACCCTCGCTCGAAACCACTAATATACACGGGATAATTCTTACCCACACCTGCAGCATCCTCTCGCTTTGAATCTTCTTGCATCAGAGAGCCATAGCCAATAACAAATTGGGGCAGCTTATTATTAAACGGTGGTCGACAATTGCTTGCTAAAAAAGGCTCTTCCTTGACTGCCTGATTAGTACAAGAAGACAGAATCAAAACGCTGAATAACAAAAACAGCCCTGGTTTTGTTTGATTGAGAAATAACATAGAGTCCTTTCATACGCGAATTGCAAACAGTAAACCCTACTCTTCCACCGCGACGTAGAATTGGCAACTGCCTAAGGAGTCAGTACAGACATAACCACCAAGGGTATCAATCCAATTATTATCCGAACGGGCCGGTATCTTGACTCTCACGGGCCACCAAATTGAATAAAGACCGACTGAATTTTTATAAGTGCAGACTACTCCTTGCCCCAAACCTGCAACCATAATATTGGCACGCACAAATTGAGTATTCGCTTCACCTTGGGGATTATGGGCTGAAAATGGATCTTTTTGCCAAGGTGCTGGTAAAATACCCCAGCGCAGTGAACTGGTTTCCGGATCAGGACAGTTAAACGGCGTGGCATAAACAACTGCATTCAGCGCACAAAGTAATCCTGCTGCCAATATTTTTTTTTTCATAAAATCCTCGCCAAAATCGAGCTCTCCATTCCAAAGCTCATTTATATGAAATGTTGCACATTATTTGCAATAAATAGTACAAGGTCAATCGAAATGAATTTATTTTCTAGCATAGTAAATAATTTCATTTTCCCCATTGTTTCGCAATATTTCTTTGTTATAATGGCCGCCTGTGCCGGGGTGGCGGAATTGGTAGACGCGCCGGATTCAAAATCCGGTGGTGGTGACACCGTGTGGGTTCGAGTCCCACCCTCGGTACCATTGAGTGCTTTTACAACAGTTCTCAATGGTTCACAACGGCAAATAACTTCTTGATTTATATTGTAATAATAAAGACTTCTAATTCTCAAATCATTCTCAACTATTCGTTATTTTTCGCATATAACCGCGAGCACTTTGGGTAAGATCTTGGGTAAGGTTTTTTTATCCTTCCTTCAAAGTTGCCGCTTAGTTGAGGCACTCTGTAATGTTAACCGATGCATATATAAAATCTTTAAAGATTGGCGATAAAAAACGCCATGCTGATTTCAATGGTTTGGTATTAGAACTAAGACCAACCAAGAAGAAACTGAATAAGGTATTCATTTTTCGTTTTCAATGGGAAAAGAAACCGCAAACGATTACATTAGGAAATTATCCTAGTTTAACTCTGGCTGATGCCCGTACTATTGCTAAATCAAATCGTGAGCAACTAGATAAAGGAATTGACCCAAGACAAAAGGCTCGAGAAGAAAACAAACCAAAGCCTACCTTTCAATTAATAGCAGAACAATGGCTGCATAAAAACCAACATTGCTGGAAAGAAGTTACCCGTAACCGTCATCAGAAAACACTTATTCGTGACGTTTATCCATTCATTGCCAATAAACCAATTGACGAAGTAACCAAAGCAGATCTTTTACAAATAATTCACCCCCATGAGGCAAAAGGACATCATGAAATAGCTCATCGTTTACACGATAGACTACAGAGTATCTTTGAATTTGCTGTAGGTGCCTCGTTAACTGAGAACTACCCTTTCATTGGCTTAAAAAAAGCATTGGCACCAAAACCACGAGTCACCAATCAGCCAGCAATAAGTTCAGATGAAGCTCACACAATGCTTGAAGTCATTAGGAAAAGCCCTGCTACATCGATTAATAAACTCTATATTGAGTTGCTCGCTCATCTCTTTACTAGACCATCCGAACTACGACTTGCCCAATGGAGCGAATTTAACTTGCAAAAAGCTGAATGGCACATTCCTACTGAACGCATGAAAATGGCAGCTCCTCATTGGGTTCCTTTATCACCTCATGCGATAAAACTATTGAAGAGTTTAAAGTTAATTACAGGCTTTACCCCTTACCTTTTTACTTCACCAACAACAAACAAACCACCACTACCAATAAGCGAAACCAGCGCACGTAAACTATTGCATAGCTCGGGCTATAAAGATCGCCACACATTGCATGGTTTTCGTGCTTTAGCATCCACCGTTCTTCATGAACAAAGCAATTTCCGAACTGATGCTATAGAAGCTCAGCTTGCTCATAAAATACAGGGGGTTAGAGGAGTTTACTTGCGTGCTGATTTCAAGAAAGAGCGTAAAGAGTTGATGAATTGGTATAGCAATTGGTTGGCTTGTAATGCAAAAAGCATATCTCAAAATCAAGACATAGGAGTAAATCAATGAATTCAATATTAATCCAACATACATCTTTAAAGACACTAGACGAATCAAAAATAAACGCTAGATTAATAGAGGAAATATTCAATTACCCAACAGATCTAATGAATCTTAATAAAGAACTTGGAGAAAAACTGGCATCGTTATTAGGAGCTAATAATTTACCTCCTGAAGTAGTCACATTATTATCACGCCCATGGCAAAGAGCCAATATGCTAGCTTCATGGAACGATAAACTCAACCTACCTGTTAGAAAAGAGAATACTAAAAGTTTTGTGAAAAGATTAAAAAAAATAAGAAAAGATTTCACAAACATGTATCAAACCATCGCTACGTTTATGCTATTTGAGAAGAATGTGGAGCTGGATATCGATAAGATCATATACAATTTCGATGAAACCATAAAATATTTTGAGGATTTTATTAAACAGAAATTTGCTAGAGGTCAAAGCTATTCGACACATTATTTTAAAAGATATGCTTTAAACAGCCTATTTTATATGGGTAAAAAGATGGGACTTTCAGAGGAGGGATCGCCAACGTCGCTAAATAAATACGTTCAGATTGTCACTGACAAAACTTATGATGATATAGATCAAGATCATTTTAAATTTAAGAAGATTGATTTTATTGCTGAATACGAACGTAATAAAAACATTACACCCATGTGGTTTATATTTAATCCTTATTGTGAACTAACCAATTCGATGCTGTGTGATATAACAACGCGCTTTTTATCTCTATAACCACCCCCTTTTCGACACCCTAAAATTTTTAGGGTGTCAAACATTATCATACTTTGCATAACCGACCATAATTACTCCCGAGAATAGTTGAAATGATTTAAGAAACAAGTCTTCAAGATTTTACAAGGAGTTTTTATGAACCAAAATTTACCCTTGCTACTATATCCCAAACAAGCTCAAAAGTTTTTAGGTGTTGGCACAACAAAATTTTATGAGCTTATTAAATTGCCAGATTTTCCTAGACCAAGAAACCCTCTTGGGAAGCGACCAATGTTTGTTCGTCAAGAATTGGAAACATGGGCATCAGGCTTATTAGCGAGTAATGACAATGTATAAATGAGAGTACTTATGCAGCCAATTGGGGAAATTGGCTGCCGAAAAATCATTTTTATATAAACGATAATTTGTTTATAAATAAAGGAATATACAAATGCATTTTAATAAAAAAAATGAGCTTATTCAATCGGAAGATAACGGGCAAAAAGCACTAAGCAACATAAAAGCTTATTTGATTGATGAAAAAGATAAAACTCAGTTTCTTCAAGATAGTCCTAGATTGCCTGAGACAAAACATGATTCACTGATTGAAACTAAAAATCCTCTACTAGAAATAGAGGCAAAGGAAACACAGGCATCCAACAGCGAAGTAATGCCTAAGGTACCTCTATACCCTCATCGTATTAATCCCAATCAATTATTATTAGAAATTGAAAAGCTGATCAAAGAAATAATAGTTTGTGATGAGGAAACTATTGTTGCTGCTGTTTTATGGATAGCTATGACATGGTTTATTGATGATATTAAAGTTGCTCCCTTAGCTGTAATCACTGCTCCAGAAAAGCGTTGCGGAAAATCGCAACTACTTTTTCTAATGGGACGATTAGTATGCCGACCCATATTGGCATCAAATATTACGTCTGCTGCACTGTTTCGTTCAATTGAATTATGGAAACCAACTCTATTATTAGATGAAGCAGATACTTTCTTAAAAAACAATGAAGACTTACGGGGCATTATCAATAGTGGCCATACACGAGACTCTGCTTTTGTAATCAGAGTCGTTGGCAAAGAACTCATTCCCCAGCCATTTAATGTATG
Organism: Legionella sp. ST3F1; assembly: GCF_048553315.1. Lineage (NCBI taxonomy): Bacteria > Pseudomonadati > Pseudomonadota > Gammaproteobacteria > Legionellales > Legionellaceae > Legionella > Legionella sp. ST3F1. The sequence goes on from NZ_JBLZIO010000007.1 coordinate 138,022, forward strand.
GGGTGCGAAAGCCATTGCAGGGATTGGTAATCTACCTGATACATTGATGGATAGAGCCATTAACTTACAATTGCGTCGTAAACGAGAGAATGAAAGGACAACTCGGCTTCGACATATCGATGAGAATATTTTTAATAAATTAACCTCTAAGTTAGCCAGATTCTCAACAGATTATTGTCGTTCTCTTAGAAGCATACGTCCTGAGCTTCCATTAGAACTTAATGATAGAGAACAAGATAACTGGGAAGCATTATTAGCTATAGCAGAAATTGCAGGTAATGATTGGGTTAAACGCGCTAAAGATGCTGCTTTAAAAATTTCTAAGGGCAACCAAGATGCTACAGTAAGCATGGGGATAGAACTTTTATCCACTATTTATGATATTTTTGAAAATAAAATGGCTCAACGACTCAGTTCTGCGGAGCTTATTAGAGAATTATGTCAAGATGAAGAACTACCTTGGTCAACTTATAACCGTGGCTTACCAATTACACCAAGACAAATCGCAAATCTTTTAAAAGGTTATGGCATTAAAAGCAAAGGAATACGTGTGGGATATGGCACACCCAAAGGATATGAAAAAGAGCAATTTCGAGAATCTTTTAGCCGATACTTAATCACTGCTGAAATTTGAAATATGCAACATTTCTTTAAAAGAAAAGCGTATAACGTTGCGTATGGAAATATGTTTCCGCAACAGCTTTCTTTACGCAACACTATTAGCCTTATTCATAGGGATTGTTGCGTTGTTGCGGATAATTTCATAGCCAGCTAATCCACCTGCATTTGCAGGATAATTGCAGGGAAAAACAATAATGACAAAATTTACAAAAGGCCAATCAGGTAATCCCTCAGGAAAAAAACCAGGAACACTTAATAAGCGTACCCAATTATCCAAATTGTTAGAACTTCATGCAGAAAAATTGATCAATAAAGCAGTCGACCTTGCTTTAGAGGGTGATGTTAATGCTCTAAGATTATGTATAGAACGCCTTATTCCTAAAACTACCAGTCAGCCAATACAGTTTGAATTGAATACTATTGATTTAGAAAACATTAATAACCTTTCAATGCTCGGTAAGATAATAATATCCTCTGTAACATCTGGGTTTATTCTTCCGGAAGAGGGTCAAATATTAATGGATATAATAGATTCTCAACGTAAGCTAATAGAACATATAGATATGAGTCGTAAGCTAGATGAAATTAGTGAGCATCTTTCTATCAATGGTACTTATTATTCTTCTTCACAAGATATCTAAAGGTGCTCTAAATTTATATTTTTCGGTATAATCTGACAAATGGGAAGCTTAAATATATAAAGCAGAAACAAAAATTATACAGTGTGCTAACAACCTAAATATGACGCTGTATTTTTATCTCTGAATTACATATCCATATTGAGGACAAAATGAAGTCAGGCTATCTGTATGTGTTGACACACCCTTCCGATATTAATCTTTTCAAAATAGGACAAACCACTCGCGATCCCTTAAAACGATTGGCCGAGCACAACAGCAACTACAAAGAATATACGGGCAGGCTCGTTAAAGAAACCGGTCAAAAATGGGAAATAAAAACATACATTGAAGTACCTGATCCGTATTGGGCAGAATCCGTTTTTTGGGGATCGACGCCTTTGGCAGATATTCCCTTTCTAGGAGGAATTGAAGTTCATACAATGGAATGGGAGTATGTGCAGAGGGGATTGGACGCTGCAAAGAATGCGGGTTTAAGGCCATCACCAAAGGAATTACCCGACCATATTTATGCCTATACCGCATGGATGAGAAAACGACTTGAAGGACGCGATATTACCCTATTAGGCTATGTCCGAAGTAAGTTTGGTAAAGCTACCTTTCGATGCGGCAATGGCCATGAATAGAGGACTCGGCCTGATTATGTAGCCGAAGGTCAAGGCTGTACTCTTTGTGGGATCGGCGAAAAAGAACCACAAGAAATGAGACGTTTAATAAATTCAGCCTCTCTTGATTTGTTAACGCACCCTGATAAGCCAGGGTTTATTAAGATTATGCTTGTATATGACACATTAGATCAGTGCCTTGAAGAAAATGACAATGATGGCTGGGTGGTCCATCGCTCTCGGAATGTGGAGGAAGGCCCTGAGTTAGCTGAAGTATTAATATGGGAGTTGCTAGGCGTTCCCAAACCTAATAATGGTGAACAAATTGAAATAGATGAGCGTATAGCAGAGCAGGCTTTTCGCGATTTAATTTATCGAATTCGCCACGAAATTGCTTTAATAGAGAAGGAAAAGGAGAAAAGGTTTCAATTAATATGATTTAATCTTGTTCCAATGCACATGGCTAAGCCAAGGCAATTTTAATTACATGTTATTTAAAAGAGTCTGGCATTCAAGTTAGACTCTTTAAAGTGAGCATTTCACTGCGTCATCAATTACCTGAATCCTTTCCCATGCGCCAGACCACAAATCCCCAAATAAATCCAGCAATAGAAAGGCCAAAATGTACATCCGTATACTCTTTTTCCCTCCAAGGAAAAAAAGCATATATAACTAAAATACCAAAAACCAACATTAATAACTTTCCCATAGAAACTTTATTTTGCTTTTCTTCTTTGCGCTCCCTCTCATAGTTTTCGAGTCGCTTTTTATAGTAATCGGAATCATTCATTTTGTAATCTCATTTAAAATTAGAGGAGCCCATAAGAACATTTCTTTTTATTCACTTCATAAAGATACTCATAGTCCGTGGTACGATAAGTATCTCATTCGTATCATACGAGAATGAGTAAAAAATGTCCAGCGCTTATTAAGTTAGGTCAACGAATCCGAGAACTTCGAATAGAAAAAGGCTTCTCCCAGGAGACTTTTGCTTACGAAATAAATCTCGATCGAACTTATATGGGAGGTATTGAGCGTGGCGAAAGAAACATTGCTGCTATTAATCTCATTCGTATAGCTAAAGGCCTGAAGGTAGAGGTAGGTGAACTTTTCCCGCCTATTAAAAATTTGAATGTGGATTAAGAAATAGGTGTATCTTTATGACTTGGGGGAGCGTTAATTGTGGAGTATGCAAAAAGAACAATACGGTTCAAAAAATAATCTCTCATAATAATTTAAAATGCATTTGCAAATCTTGTAGACACACGTATGAAATTTCCCTAATTAAAATTATTAAGAAAATTATATATCTAGATCAAAATATATTTTCTAACGCATATGCAATTAGTAAAGGTAAAGAAAGCAAATTCAAATTGCTAATTGATAAACTGGAAAACCTTACGAATAAACAGCTAATAATCTGTCCTTTTTCGGATGTTCACGACCTCGAATCTCATCAACAAACTGATGATGGAAAAGCTCTCTTTTCTATGATTAAAACCATGAGTAGAGGGAAGCGATTTTATTTAAGAAATAAAATTAAGGAACAACAGATTATCAATGCATATATAGCTTTCTTAAATAATGACTCTGATAAATATAAATTAAAGTTAAGTGATGCAATAGAGCCGGGTATCCATGACTGGGATCCGTCTTTTAGAATACAATCTAATTTTAGCCTCAGTCAGTTTATATCTCCTGCAATTATTGAGAAAGAAAAAAAGCTTTTTACAGAAGATTTTATAGAAGCTTTACCTAAATTTCATAAAATGGCTAGTAACGTTCAAGCTAATTTTATTAGTGAAATAACTGGCCATGCCAGGTTTTTAATCGAAGACTATATGCAAGCAATTAAAAGCAATGATATAGAAATAATACTGAACAGCGAAGAAGTTAAAATCATAAATACCTTGATGAGAATTGATACCGATAATCAGAATGTTGGCTCTAAATTTAATCAAGTTATTTCATTTCTAAAATCAAGCTATTTTGCAAATATCCCCTATGTACATATTTCATCGGGTATTTGGGCAGTAAAAAGAAAAGAGATATCAGATGGGCGATGCCCAACTAATTTGGACAAGCACAGAAAACAAATCCGTGGGTTCCTTTATGATATAGAACATGCAGCAATTTTTGCTCCTTATTGTGATGCAATGATAACTGAAATAAAAATGGCTCAGTATCTAAAGGGTTGGCATAAGCAATCTCAATCGCTATACCCATTTAATGTATATTCTATCCAGGATGAAGCAAATCTATATAATTACCTAGACTATGTTGAAAATACTATCACAGAGGAAATGGAAGAAGAGTTAAAAATAGTCTACGGCGAAGTAAATTAACTTACAAAGATAAGGACCAAATTTGTGTCTAACTTTCTGGTTCATTATTTATGGCATACTGGATTCACTGCTATATCTATATCGCAAATTGTAGAGTCGTACTATTATTTATATGAATTAGGCAGTTACTACTATACTCCTATTAAAACCTAAACTATTAGGCATATTTACCTACAATCAGAAAAAATTTTTCTCAAAATAAGCCACATATTCTTTAGGATAGGAAATTGAATATGACATTGGACGTTAATCTATATATTGAACAGGCGAGTATTTATTTATCTAATATCTTAAATATTAATCTTCTTCTTTTTACAGCCAGCGCGTTATTATTCACACTGGGGTATCAAAAGAAGCTTAACTTATGTTGGTGGTTAGTAAATGCTGGGGAAATCGCTCTAGGTGTTTGGGCTATAACAATAATTATAAGAGCCCATCGCGGTTTATTAAGATATATCGCTATGCGGCATACAAACATCAATGTTGATTTGATGAGTCCTCTGGATTATCTAACGTTGGTTTATTGGATAGATATATTATGGCTATTTTCTCTTCTTATAAGAGCTTATCTACTAAAAAATAGGAGTAAAAAATGAAAATGCTATCTCTCTCTTCTTTTATTTTGCTTTTATTTACCACCATAGCTCACTCAAACCAATGTCCTTCTTATTCATTTTCAAACAGTGAATCCGACGCCACTGCTTTTGCTAGCCCTGGATTGATCCCTTTGAATATTAACATTCATTTTCATGGGAAAAAAATAACAGCATATATATTTGGAAATGGTTTTTCTCTCCAGCGACTAACTTTGAAATTTAGCCGCGATGAATATTTCTTAGACCAGCCCACAGAGATCTTTTTTGAATTTTGTAAAGGTCAACAACAAATAGCGATTTTCAAAGAATTGATTGATAAAAAATCAGCTATTGAATGCGGTACAAGCAATAAAATTATTTGTATTAATAACAACACTCCAATGGAACCGGTTGAAATCGCTCCAAACGAGCCTCTTCCTACTGAGAAAGAAGACAATAAAAAAATTATTGATAATCATTAATTTTTGATTTATCAATTTTTTCATAAAACAAGTATTCTGAAATCCAATTTAAAAAAAATGACTTCTTTTGTAATGTACCCGAAAATCTGCCACAAGTGAAAATGTGGCATTGCTTTCTTGTTCTTGTTAAAGCAACAATAAATTTACATATTTCCGCTTCCGTAGCATTATTTGTTTTAGGAAGAACTCCTTCTTGTAATCCTGTAATAAATACATAATCTGCGGCTAATCCTTTAGAACCTTCAAAAGTTGCTAGTTTAATTTGAGAATATTCATCATCTTCAAATAACTTATTTTGGTCTTGAGTATCCCAAAGCATCTCTATTTGAGATATCTCATGTAATTTTAAAAACTCCTGCACAGCCTTTTGATGGTATTCCTTTTGGTCTAATAAGATCAGTACGTTTGTAACAGTTTTTTCTAATTCAGACGGAATAATCTCTAAAAAATTATCTGACATTGATTGTTTAATTAAGGCATTAAACTCACTTGATGATAATTTTTCTTCTGCAATGAGTCTCCATCCCAGATTCGAATTTCTATCCGCTTTTATTAATTTCAAAGCAACTATAAGCTTTTTAGCCTGTTTACTTTTTCTGTAAGAAATATTTTCTTCTTCTACCTCTTCTACGAGAAGTGGATAAACTTGATCGAGATAATGCCTTGGTCCAATAATTAAAATTAAAGTTTTTTTTTGCCTCCTTGCATTTTCTTTTTCACTAGACTCTATTCTATTTTTATAGAAATGAGAAATAAATTTTCCCATATAATTTGTTGTTTGTTGGCGTCCCTGCACTGTAAAATGCTTATGCATTATCTTTTTGTATGCAATACTATCCTCCTTCTTCTCTGGTAAATAGCATCTATATTCCTTAGCTATCCTTTCTTTTACATTTGCTTTTTCTACAATCGTATTAACAGCATCAACAATTACTTGGGTACATCTGCAACAAAAAGGCAACGTAAAATTAATATATTTACCACTACGATATTTTTCTCTTAAATACTGAGGATTAGCTCCTCTAAAGCTATATATAGACTGATCATCATCCCCTACAATTACCAATTTATTTCTTGCTTCTAGTACATTCACTAATTCCACTTCAAGCTTGTTAAAATCTTGGAACTCATCAATTAATACCAAATCATAAACTCTAATTTTATCTAATTCCTTGGCGAAATACTGCCAAACCAAGTATGTCATTCCATCAAAACATATAGCATTATAATAATCTGAGCGGTTGAAATAAGCTTTAACATCCTCATGATTAGAGTCTTTAGCAGTTTGTACGCCGTTCATTAAATTAATCCCTAAACCCAAGATTTTTTCATCCTTTTTTAAAACATCAGGAAATTGGGGATAAACTGTTTTAGCTCCTTGAAGGTCAGTTTTATAAATATCTAAAATCAATTTATGTAAGGTCCAACAACTTGCATGCTCACCTAGATCCGCATCCAATGCATTAATTAACTCATTAGTTAGAGTTAAAACAAGGTAATTCTTATTTGTGTCCGCTTCCAAGAGTTTCAACATAGTGAAACTTTTACCCGTCCCCGCTCCAGCAACTATTACTTTATACGAAGCCGTCGATTGAGTAATTTTTTCAGTATATCCATTGCGCTCGTCTTGCATGAAAGGCCACTTATAGTTTCCGGTATTAATTTATCGGCCTAAAATTTAAAAAATTTAGTTTAATATTTCTTATCTTTTCGTAATCGTTCTAATCAGCTATCATATACAGTGTTGGGTATGATTTTGGGTAATTTTCGAGTCTTTCTGATCTCCTCCCTAAAAATAGATCCACTGTAAATTAGAGAATCTGGCAAAATATCAATTAATAAAAACGGGGTATTT